>DATEMM010000445.1:0-6119 GCA_035275605.1 Pyrinomonadaceae bacterium | reverse complement strand
CGCCGAAGAGGAGATTACAGACCTGGACCCGCACGCCGGCCCGGCCGTCAGAAAGTTCCGGCGGGGAATGATCCTGCAATATGGCTATATCATCTACAACGCGCAGACGCGCAAATTCGCCGACGCGCCGCAACTGCAAACTCAGATGCGGTTATTCCGCGAGGGCCGTGAAATCTTCGCCGGGAGCATCCAGCCGTTTGACACCGGCGGCCAACCGGACTTGAAACGGCTGACGGCGGGCGGAGCCTTACAACTTGGCACAGACATGACGCCGGGCGACTACGTCCTGCAAATCATCGTCACCGACCCGCTCGCCAAAACGAAATACCGCACGGTCTCGCAGTGGATAGATTTTGAGATAGTGAAATAGGGGTCGGGGTCAGGGGTCAGGGGCCGGATAAGAGAAACGGCTTTCACTGTCCCCTGGCCCCCGGCCCCCGGCCCCTCTTTATGCGTTCAATCATCGTCGGCACGGCCGGGCACATAGATCATGGGAAGACGGCGTTGGTGCGCGCTTTGACGGGCGTGGATGCGGATCGTCTGCCGGAGGAGAAGCGGCGCGGAATCACGATTGACCTGGGCTTTGCCGAGCTTGAGCTGGACGGCCTCCGCATCGGTTTTATAGATGTCCCAGGGCACGAGCGTTTCGTCAAGAACATGCTGGCGGGCGCGCACGGCATAGACCTAGTCGCGCTCGTCATCGCCGCCGACGAGGGCGTGATGCCGCAGACGCGCGAGCACTTCGACATCTGCCGCCTGCTCGGCGTCCGCTCCGGCCTCGTCTGCATCACGAAGACCGATACGGTGGACGAAGAGCTGCTCGCGCTCGTCCGCGCCGAGACGGAAGAACTGGTGGCCGGGTCTTTTCTGGAAAGCGCGCCCGTCGTCGCCGTCAGCGCGCGCACCGGCGCGGGGCTCGCAGAGCTGAAAGCGGCCCTGGTCGAAGCGGCGTCGAAAGTGCCCGCGCGCTCAACTGTCTCCGTCGCGCGCCTCCCCGTTGACAGGGCTTTTACCATGCGCGGCTTCGGCGCGGTGGTGACGGGTACGCTCGTCGCTGGCGAAATCAAAGAAGGCGACGAGCTGGAGCTGTTGCCCCTGGGCGCGCGGGTGCGCGTGCGAGGGCTTCAGGTGCACGGCTCTCAGGTCGAGTGGGCGCGCGCCGGGCAGCGAACCGCAATCAACCTGGGCGGCGTCGAGGTGGCCCAAATCGAGCGCGGGATGCTGCTCGCGCCCCCTGCGCGTCTGCGCCCCACTCAGATCATGGACGCAAAGCTGGACGTTCTGGCGAGCGCCCCCAGGGCTCTGCGCTCGCGCATGCGCGTCCGCGTTCACCTGGGAGCGACGGAAGTTCTGGGCCGGCTGCGCGTGCTCGAAGAGACTGGAGAAATCGCGCCGGGCCGAAGTGGGTTCGCGCAACTGAGGCTGGAATCACCAATCGTCGCCCTGCCCAAAGAACGTTTCATCATTCGTTCCTATTCTCCTTCGCACACAGTAGCCGGCGGAGTCGTCCTGGACGCGTTCGCCGCGAAGCATCGCGGGCGGGAGGCGGTCGCTGCGCGTGAGCGTCTCCTGCGACTCTTGACGGCGGACCAAGCCACAGAGTTCGCGCTCTTTGTCGAAACGGCTGGCGAGCAGGGCTTGCGGCGCGCGGACGTGGCGGCGAGGACCGGCTGGACGGACTTGACGATTGAAGAGGCCGCGCGTGAGGCCGTGAAGAGCGACGCGGTCGTTGACGCAGACGGCGTCTACGTCAGCCGCCCGGCCCTGGAGCGCATTTCGGGGGCGGCTCTCACGGCCATCAACGAACACCACAGACGCGAGCCTCTGGCGCGCGGGCTGGCGCGCGAGACTTTGCGCGAGCGCGTCTTCTCTCACAGCGCGCCGGAACTCTTCCGCTTCGCGATGGCACAGATGGAGAAGGCGGGCGCGATCGTCTCCGAAAAGGAGATGGTCCGCGCGGCGACGCACAAGCTTTCGCTCTCGCAGGCGGACGAGGCTCTGCGCGAGCGCCTGGAGAAAGTTTACAGAGATGCGGCGCTGGAACCCCCGACGCTCGAAGAGGCTTTCGAGCGTGCCGGCGGCGCGCGCTCTTCGCGCGAGCACGAGCGAAAGATTTTCCAGTTGCTTTTAGACGGCGGCCAATTGGCACGCATCACCCCGGACCTCTTCTTCCACCGCGAGGCCCTCGCTTCCCTGGTGACGAGGCTGCGCGAGTACGGCGCGAGTCATGAGCCGGAGCGGCTGATTGACGTTCCGACCTTCAAAGAGATAGCGGGCGTGACGCGCAAGTACGCCATCCCGCTCCTGGAGCACTTCGACCGCGAGCGAGTCACGCGCCGCGCCGGCGACAAACGCTTAATTCTTTAGTTCCCTTCGTTTGAAAAGCTTGCGTTCTCACGCGTGGTAGAAGTAACATGCAGTCGCACAAAACCTTTGGCCGTCTCTAATATCGGGGCGGTTCGAGCCCGGCGGTTCTCTTCTGAGCTTTAAGCGATAAATTTAAAGGCTTTTTCCGTAGGCCATTCTGACTGCACATTCGCAGACGCTGGAGGTTCAAGATGAAGATTTCAGACATTCTGACCTGGGTCATCGGCTTGATTGCGACGGGACTGGCGATCTATTTCTTCTTCTGGAAATACAAGGCGCACCCTGGAGTTGAAGGCGATCCGAAGTACTTGTGGATGGCCATCGGGTGCACCGTGGTCGCATTCCTGTGCGCGCTGGTCTTCTTTGTGCGGCGCGTCAACAAAGAAGAGGAAATTCACATCACTCAGTAAGGCGACGAGCAGCGCCCCTCCTCTCCGCTCCTTTAGTAAAAGCGGAAGGCCGAGGGGAGGCGCGCGCCTCGGCCGAATTGACTGAGGATGAGAACTTGACGCCGTTTGCGTTATCGCAGTAGCCTGCCCTGCGCAAACGGCGTTTTTCTCTGTTTGGGACTTTCGACCTGCTCGTCGGATAAACTCTTGAGGAGTAATTTTTGATGCTCGGTTCACCTGTCATCTTCGCGCAGAACGAGGCTGCCGTCTACAATCTGCCGTCCTATTTCGTCTGGGTCTTCGGCCTGCTGCTGGTCCTGGGCGCGCTCGCCTGGCTGGTCGCCACCGTGCTCGGGTTCGCGCGTGCGCGCGCCTTCGGCGTTTCGACGCGCTGGTTCGCCCTCTCCTCCGCCTGCATGATTCTTTACCACGCGCACTGGCTGGCGCTCATTTTCAGCATCAACTCGCAGAACGGGAGCATCATCTTTCCGATTCTAGCGTCGCTGAACCTCTTCGTCGTGCTGGGCGCAATCTGCGCCATCATCGGTTTCGCGCGGCTCAACAGCCCGCGCGAGGAAATCGGCTAACGGCTCTCGGCTTCCGCTTTCATGGTTAGAAAACTGTTTCTTCTGGTCGCGCTCGCGGCGCTTGTGGCGGGCGCGGCTCTTTTCTTTTTCTCGGGCATGACAAGAGAGCGCGCCGCGCGGCCCGGCTTCGTCTCTACGCGGGGCGCGCGTTTTGTAGTGGACGGGCGGCCCTTCCGCTTCACGGGCGCGAACGTCTCCGTCATGTACAGGGACGAGGACCGCGAGCGTATGCCGGAGACTTTGAGAGAGGCCGCGCGCGACGGCTTGCGCGTGGTGCGCGTCTGGGCCTTCGGCGAGGGCAGCGAGGAGGAGGGCATCCGCGCCGTCGGCAACGACAAGGACGACTGGCCGCGCAAGCATCGCTTTCGCCCGGCACCCGACCGCTGGAACGAAGACGAGTTCGTACACCTGGACCGCGTCATCGCCGAGGCCGGACGCAACAACCTGCGCGTGCAGTTGTGCCTGACCAACTGGTGGCGCGATACGGGCGGCATCACGCAGTACCTCTACTGGGCCGGCATCAAGGACGCCGCGGACGATAGCGCTCCCTTCGGCATCAACATGGAGCGTGCGATGCTCTTCTATACGAACGAGACGACCCGCCGCCTCTACCGCGAGCACGTGGAGAAGATCGTCACGCGCCGCAACACCGTCACAGGAATTCTCTATCGCGACGACCCGACCATCTTTGGCTACGAGTTAATGAACGAGGCCCAGGCCCCGACGGGACGCTGGAGTGAGCGCCGCGCGTGGGTCGCGGAGATGAGCGCCTACATCAAGTCGCTCGACCCGGACCACCTGGTTGCGCCCGGCACCTGGGGCTATCGCACCTCCTGGGAGCGCCGCGAGTGGCTGGAGGAGCACAGGCTCCCGACCATAGACTACTGCGATGTGCACAACTACCCGCGCGACGACCACGACAGCTTCGTCGAATCACCGACAGCCTTCAGGGAGTTTATAGACAACCGCGCGGCGGCCGCTTTCTCCCTCAACAAGCCGCTCCTCGTAGGCGAATTCGGGATGGGACCCGAAGGGTACAAAGGATTCTCGGAGATCGAGTGGTACCGTGCCTTTTTTGAAAGCTCGTTGCGGGCGGGCGCGGGCGGGGCCATGTTCTGGATCATCACGCCGGACCCGAAGCGCGGCTACGGCATCACCTACACGACGCCGCGTGACGAGCAGGTCCGTGCAGAGATTCGCCGCGCCTCTGAACTTTTCGCCGCGCACCAGGCGGACGACCCGCCGCAGGATTTACTGGACGCCTCGCGCCACCTGGTGCCACGCCAGTTCGCCTTCACGCGCGCGGCGGACGACCCGGACACGCGGCCCGAGGTAATTCTTCCTGACAAAGAGACCGGGCCAATTATTTATCGCTTCACGCCGGAGCGTGCCTTGAGCGCGCGGTTTGAGAAGATGGGCGGCGGGATGGGCTACATCTGGGGCAGCGGCGTAGGGCACGCGGAGTACCTGATACCCGCGCGCGAGAAGGGGCGCTGGGTCAGACAGCTAGTCGTGCGCGCACACGTTCAGCCGGTGCTGCCTGCCGACGCGCACCCGCCCGTGACGGAGACTCGCGTCACGCTCCTGATTAACGGCATAGACTGCGGCTCGCGCCTGGTCGGGGTGGAAGACCAGAAACAGGCGATTGTGCAGGAGTGGGTGGTGAATTCAATGCGCGTGCGCATGCTGGCCGGGCGAGGGGTCCCGCTCAAAGTCCGCTTCGCGATTCAGGTTGATGCGGACAAGCCCTACGGCATGAACATCTCCAACTACGCCGAGGGCCACAACCGGCCCAACCAGAAACCGATTGAGATAGAGATAAGATGACTTAGAGTCCCGTAAGGACTGGTGAAAATAGCCCGGCACTTTAGCGCTGGGTTAAGAGGCGGAAAAATAAAAGAGTCCCGGAGGGACGATTGAACTCACTCTCAATCGTCCCTCCGGGACTCCATCATATTACCGCTCTGTTCCCCAGCCATGAATGGCTGGGCTATTGTCACTCGCCCCTGACGGGGCCAAACAACTGGCACACAACGTTCACTACGCTCTTAAAGCTCGGACCGCCTCCTGAGCGTAATAAGTGATGATGATGTCGGCCCCCGCGCGTTTGATGCTGGTCAGGGTTTCGAGCATGACGCGCCGCTCGTCTATCCAGTTCATCCGCGCCGCAGCCTTAATCATCGCGTACTCCCCGGAAACGTGATAAGCGGCGACGGGAAGATCGAAGCGGTCGTGAATCTGCTTGAGGATGTCCAGGTACGCGGTCGCGGGCTTGACCATCAGAATGTCCGCGCCCTCCGAATAATCCAGCTCGGCCTCGCGCAAAGCCTCGCGCGCGTTCCCAGCGTCCATCTGGTAAGCGCGGCGGTCGCCGAAAGCGGGCGCGCTGTCGGCCGCCTCACGAAAGGGCCCGTAAAAGGCCGAAGCATATTTGACGGCGTAAGACATGATGGCGACGTTTTCCAGGCCCGCGCCGTCGAGCGCCTCGCGGATCGCGCCGACCTGCCCGTCCATCATCGCCGAGGGCGCGACGATGTCCGCGCCCGCCTCTGCCTGGCTGACGGCCGTGCGCGCCAACAGCTCCAGCGATTCGTCGTTTAAGACTTCGCCTTTGCGCACCACGCCGCAGTGCCCGTGCGAGGTGTATTCGCAAAGGCAGGTGTCGGCGATGGCGACCATGTCTGGCACAGCGCGTTTGACCGCGCGCAGAGCCTGCTGGACGATGCCCTTTTCCGCGTAAGCGCCCGAAGCCGTCTCATCCTTAGATTCGGGCAGG
>DATEMM010000444.1:0-11416 GCA_035275605.1 Pyrinomonadaceae bacterium | reverse complement strand
GAGGCCGACGTACTCGACCTCGCCGCGCCCCTCCTCGGCGATCTTGTCCAGGAGGTAGCGGTTGGTGGAGCTTCCGATGCCGAAAGCGAAGACGCGCGCGTTCGGGTGCTTCTGTACCTCGCTGATGATCTCAAAGTCGTTGCCGACCTCGCCGTCCGTCATGAAGCAGACCACGCGGATGTGCCCCTGCGCGTCCGAAGGGTCGAGCGCCGCCTTGATCGCCGTCATCATCTCCGTGCCGCCTGAGCCCTGGCGCGAGGCGAGGAAGCTTTGCGCCTTCGACAGATTCTCGCGCGTCGCCGGGACGGGCTGCTGGAAGAGTATGTGCGTGTCGCCGGCGAAGGTGATGAGATTGAAAGTATCCTGCGGGTTGAGGCCGTCGAGCGCGAGCTTCATGGCCTCCTTCGCCTTCTCAATGGGGAAGCCGGACATCGAGCCCGAAGTGTCCAGCACGAAGACGATCTCCTTGGGCGTTACGTCTTCGACGGTGACGCGGTCCGGGGGCTGTAGGATGAAGGTGAAGAATCCGCCCCTGTCGGTCCTGTGCGTCAGCAGGGCATCTTCGACGCGGCGGCCCGCCACGTCATACCTGAGCACGAAATCTTTGTTCGGAATCTCGTCCCGGTTCTTCAGGCGCACGTGCGCCGACCAGCCGTTGGGCTGCTCGACCTCTATCTCGTGCGAGTTGGATTTCAGACTATCCAAGGGGACGCCGGCATCTAACGCGACATCGAGCGAAATATCATGACCGGCGCGCGTCGCTTTCTGCGCGACGGGAGGCGTGATTCTTGATGCGTCCGGGACTTTCGTCGTGTTGGGCGACGTGCCCCCTGCGCCCGCAACCGTCGGCACACCCGGCACGTAGCGAGGGGAGACGACCATGGGGAAGACGAACTCGTAGGCTCCGTCTTCATACTTCAACGTCTCGATGTAGCTGATCGTCACCACGACGCGCTCGCCCGGCATGATGTTGGCCACGGACTGTGTGAAGATGTTCGGGCGCTCCTGGTCAAGCAGGCTCGCCACCTGACCACCACTCTTCGCAGTCTCGTAGACGCTTTGCGCCTCCTCGCGGCGCATGATCTTCCCCTTCACGGTGCGGTCGCCAACCAGCATCGTCATGTCATCGACGGCGGCCGATTGCGGCAGCGGGAAGGTGTAGACGGCCTCTATCTTCTCCTTGAAAGGGTTCTCGAACTCCTGCGTGACCACCACGCGAGAGAGAAAGCCGCTGATCTCAGCCTTGACCGAGGTGTGCTTGAGCGGGCACAACCCGCCGGGCTGGCCTTTCGCGTCGAAGACCTGTAGCGAGCCCTGGCTGCCTTCCTCGGGCGGCGCGGCGAGGGCAACATTCGGGCGGCTTAAATAAGCGAAAGCGAATATTCCAGCGAGCGAGACTGCCAGCAACAAAGCGATTCTGAAGGAAGTTTTTTGGCGCATGAGACTTCTCCTGAAAAGAGGGCCTGTCAGGTTTTTTGGCGCGCGAGGGCACGCCCGTACAAGAGAACTGGTTGAACCGGCTTGACGTGTTAGACGCCAGCAGCCGCCCAAGGTTCCTGTTTTATTCCGGGGTTAGAACGCGGCACACTTTAAGGCCTTGCACGCGATGCAAGGGATTGCCGCTACCTGAAAAAGCGAAACGGCGCTTCCCTCGCAATGAAGGAAGCGCCGTCTCGTGTTAGTCCGCCCTCAAACTCTACAGAGGTTTAGTAGAGATTGAAGTTGTACTCGATCTGGATGTACTGCGAAACGGCCCTCCCATCCTTCATGGCCGGGCTGAACCTGATCTGCCTGGCCGCCGCTATCGCCCTCTCCGTCAATCCATTGGGAAGACCACTCACGGTGCGGATGCTGGTCACCTGCCCGTTCGAAGAGAAGACGGCTCGCAAGACCACGGTTCCCGAGACTTGATTCTTCCTGGCTTCTTCGGTGTACTGCGGCTCGGGCCGGGACAGGATGCGGGCTTTCACTGTCACCTCACGGGGGGCGAAGATTTTGTTCGGGTCGAGCCCGTTATTTCCGGTGCTGCCGCCGGGGCCTCCGCCGCCGGGAGCATACGCGCCGCCGCCCATGTTCTTGTCACGGCCGGGGCCGAAGCCTTCGCCGTCGCCCTCGCCGATGCCTGCGCCCGTCCCCTTGCCGAGACCGTTGCCTGTGCCAGGCCCTGCGCTGGTGGCCGTGGACTGCGAACGCGGATCGCCGAACTTATCGTAAGGTAAGTTCCTGTAAAGAGCCGGGTCAATGTTGATGCCCGCTGCCGGAAGAAGTGGCGGTCTGACGGGCGGAGTGGTCGGAATCTTGGCCGCTATCTCGGATGGTGGGGGAATGCGTCCCTGCTGTACAGGCGCGGCGTCTTGCTGACCGCCGCCGCCGCCGCCCCTGGCCTTCTCAAACTTTGGCTTGGAGCCTTCGCCGCGTCCCTTGTTGAAGCCGACGCGCCCGCCCTCACCAGCGCCCACGCCCTCGTCCGGCTTCTCTTTCTCCTCGATCTCAGCCGGAATCTCGTCCGGGTTGATTATCTGCTCGACGACCAAATCCTTGTCCGCCTGATCCAGCGGCAGCCCCGTATGGTATCTGCCATAGACGATGAAAGCGATGATGGCCGTCAGCACCACCAACAGGGCCGTCGAGGTCGCAATCGCCACGTTCTTTGAAGAGAAGAACCTCCAGATGAGCGAGCTGTAGCCGACCACGAACCGCTTGCTATAGCCGAAGGGGTCACGCTTAAATTCCGGCCAGGTCAGTTCTGAGTGATGCGCGACCTCTTTGAGTTCCGTCATCAGGCGACGCGACAACCCTGTATCGTCCACGAACGTCAGGTGATACTCGCCCGCTGGCACAAGCGCGGTTGATGCCTGGGTCGGCGCGGCTGCCCTGGCTTCCTCGTTGACCGAGTAGCTTTCGGCGGAAGCGGGCAGGCTGGAGAAGGTTTGCTCTGTCTCGGGGAGTTCGGTCTGGGGGTCCGGGTCCGTCTGCTCCATGAGCGGCGTGCCGTCAACCGGGCAAAAACTGAATTTATCGGCAAACTCTTCCCGACAGGTGGAACACTGTTTCATCTTTATCCTCGTAACCGCCGGCAAGGGGTTTTGACTTACCCTGGGAAGACTCTTCCCTGCCAGCGGCGTCTTCTGAAAATCTCTGGGGGGTCGGGTCCGGCCGTCTCCGTTTGGTCGAGGCCAACCCTCTGCCTTTGCCTGCAACGCATTATACTACTCTTTGCCGAAGCAGGCACACCCTGTCCACGTCAGCCTTTTTGGCCGCCCTTTTGATGCGCCAAAGTGCCAAACGGTTGACGGGGCTGGCAGGCGCATCTAAACTGTTTTCGGCCACTCCCCTTTATGTTTCCCGTAAAAAGGCTGGAAAACTCCAGGTGCCCGTTGTCTAGTTATTTTCCTGACCATCGAACCATGAAATTTCAGACTCGATTCCTTAAAAAAGCTCTCCGGGCGGCGCTTCTGCTGTCATTAGTCGGCGCCTTCTCACTTAATTCTGCCGCACAAAGCGCCCCGGAGCCCAGGCGCGAGCAGCTCTTGAACGGCCTGCGCATCCTCTTATGGAACCGGCCCGGAGACGCTAACGTCTACCTGAAATTGCGTATTCACAGCGGCTCGGCCTTCGACCTGGCGGGCAAGTCCGGCACGATGGCTCTCCTCGGCGACGCGCTTTTCTCCGACCCCTCGACCCGCGAGTATTTCATAGAAGAGCTGGGCGGGCGCGTCGAAGTTGACAGCGATTACGACGGCATCAACGTGACGCTCACGGGGAATGCCTCCAATTTCGAGCGCATTATAGAACTGCTGAGCACCGCCCTCATCAGCACGGAATTGACGCCCCCCGTCGTCACCAGGTTGCGCGACGCCCGCATCAAGATGATTCGCGACATGGAGGTCTCGCCGGCCCTGGCCGCGGACCGTGCCGTCGCCGCGCGCCTCTTCGGCAACTACCCATATGGGCGCCCGCGAACGGGGACGCCCGAAACTCTCGCCACCATAGAGGTCCCGGACCTGATGCGCGCGCGCGAGCGCTTTCTCAACCCGAACAACGCCACGCTGACGATCATAGGCGGCGTGGACGAGCGCCGGGCCATGCGCGCCCTCAAGCAGCTTCTGGGCAACTGGCGCAAGAGTGATTCGGTCGTGCCCGCGACTTTTCGTCAACCGGAAGCGCCCGACGCGCGCACGCTCATCTTAGACCTGCCGGGGACGGAGACGGTCGAAGTCAGGCTCGCCGCGCGCGGCCTCTCGCGCGCCGATAAAGACTCGGCCGCCGCCACGCTGCTCGCGCTCGCCGCGCGCGACCTTTGGCAGACGCAGCAGCCGACGCTCACCAAAGCAGGATTTTTCGTCCGCCACGAAGCGCACCAACTCCCAGGCATGTTCGTCATGGGCGCAAGTGTGCCAGCCTCCGATGCGGCAAGTACATTACAGAAAGCGCGCGATGTGCTGGGCATGCTGGCGAAGTCCGGTGTGTCGCCCGAAATACTGGAGAGGGTCAGGAGCGAAGCCATCGCCGAACTATCCAAACAGGTCGAGCGTCCGGAATTGCTAGCCGACGTGTGGCTCGACGCCGACACTTACCAGCTCGCTTCCTTCGACGAGCGCCTGCGTCAATTAAAGGGCGTAACCCAGGCTGATCTGGTCCGCACGGCCAGCCGCCTCTTCAAAGATGGGACGGTCGTCTCGGTCGCCGCCGGTCCGGCCGCACGGCTCAAAGCCGACATGGGCGGCGCGAGCAAGGTTGAAGTGCTCGGGGAAGCGCACCCGCCTGTGCCAGATGCCGGGCCAGCTCCCGTGAAGAAGCAGTAGCCGATTTACAAACTATTCGCAAGCCGCCTGCAACCATCCTACTGACTAATTTCGCTTAACTGTGGCTGACAAGAGAAACGATAACGGCAGCGAGCATGCGCGCCGCGTGCGCGAGATGTTCGCGGGCATCGCCAATCGCTACGATCTTTTGAACCACTTGCTCTCGGGCAACACGGACAAGCGATGGCGTAGGCTTGTTGCAAACAGGTTACACGACGTGTTGTCCGCGGAAGGGGCTCGTGCTCTCGATGTAGCCTGCGGGACGGGCGACCTCTCGCTGGCGTTAGCCGAAGAGAGCGGGGCGCGCGTGGTTGGCACAGATTTTTGCCGGCCGATGCTGGAGATTGCGGCGCGCAAAGCCAGGACGAATGTTCCGGAGATTCCATTCGTCGAAGGCGATGCGCTCTCATTGCCGTTCAGCGATTGCTCGTTCGATGCTGTCAGCATCGCTTTTGGCCTGCGTAATCTGGCGAGCGTCGAAACGGGCCTGAAAGAGTTGTGGCGTGTTTTAAAGCCTGGGGGCCGCGCGGCCGTTCTGGAATTTTCCAGGCCCATTGTGCCGGGCTTTCGCGCGCTCTTTCAGTTCTATTTCACGCGCGTGCTGCCAAGGATAGGTGGGATGATTAGCGGGTCGCGCGGGGCTTACGAGTATCTGCCCGATTCGGTCTCGCGGTTTCCTGACCAGAAGCGGCTGGCCGAATTGATGAGCGAAGCGGGGTTTGAGCGGGTCGAGTACAAGAATTTGACGGGCGGGATTGCGGCGCTTCATTTGGGGACGCGCCCCCGCTGACGACGAGCTTGGTTGCATCGTTGCAACCATCGCATAGCCTGAAGGATTGCGTGCCTCTCGTTCGTGCACGGTTGTCGGGGCCGCTGTACGAAGCCGGGTCGTCACGTACTCCTTCGGGCTACGTTATTTTTAAGAGCAGAAGCCAGAAGCCAGAAGCCAGGAGCCAGAAGAAAAGAAAGTAAGTGAATGTGGTTCTCCGCCTTTTATTCTGGCTTCCGGATTCTGTCTCCTGAATTCTGACTTCCGACTTCTTGATTCTGCTTTCCCTTCCTTTCTGCTATCATCCGCAGCGGCTTTCCATCTCTCTTCAAATTGCGAGAATTCATCTAAGGCGTGCCTGTGGCGAACGACAAGACACCTGACGCTCAAAGCGGCCCGGCCGTGCCGAAGCGCTCCGTGTGGCGCGCGGTCCGGCGCAAGCTGCTCGGCGCTTTGCAGCGGATAGGGATGCTGATTCTGGTCGTCTTCACGGTCGTCTCCATCGTGACCCTGCTGATTGAGGCTGTGCCAGGCGACCCCGCTACGGCGATTCTCGGCGATAGCGCTACTCCCGCGCAGATTGCGAACTTCAATCAGAAGCACGGGCTCGACCGGCCGCCGTTCTTCTTCTCCTTCCCGCGCGATGCGCAAGGCGATAGACATTTTCAGTGGCACGGCTGGAACAATCGCTTCGTGGAATACTGGCGCAACCTCCTGCGCGGCGACATGGGGCTTTCGTTTAGGGGCGACCGTCCCGTGCGCGACCTCATCCTGGAACGCTACCCGGCGACGATCAAACTGGCGCTCGCAGCGATGTTCATAGCCGTCCTGATAGCAATTCCGCTCGGCATCTTCGCCGGGAAGAACCGCGGGACGTGGATAGACAACGTCTCTTCGGTTGTCGCGCTCATAGGCATCAGCCTGCCGGGTTTCGTCATCGGTCCGCTCCTGGTCTACTTCTTCGCCGTCAAGCTCGGCTGGGTCAGCGCCTCCGGCAACCAGTACCCGGAGGACATTATTCTGCCCGCTATCACGCTCGGCGCGGCGCTCTCGGCCATCCTGACCAGGATGGTGCGCTCCTCTGTCATAGAAGAGTTGAACGAGGACTACGTCAGGACGGCGCGGGCCAAGGGCTTGAGCGAGCGCAAGGTGGTTTACAAACACGTGCTGAAGAACGGGCTGATTCCGGTGGTGACCATCCTGGGCCTACAGCTCGGCGTGCTCCTGGCCGGAGCCATCATCACGGAAAAGATTTTTCTCTGGCGCGGCATTGGCACACTTCTCCTGGAAGAAGGCATCGGGAGCCTCGATTACCGCGTCGTGCAGGGTTGCGTGCTCGTCATCAGCATCACCTACATCGCCGTCAACACACTGACTGACATGGTCTACAGATTGCTCGATCCGCGAATAAGGGTCTCATGATTGCGGAATGCGGATTTTGGATTGCGGATTGAAAACGGGATGATGAACGCAGATGAAATGAAGAGAAGGACGAGGGCTTTCGCTCTCAGAATCATTCGTCTGGCAGAGTCCTTGCCGAAAACTAAAACTTCGGATGTGATTAGCAAGCAACTTTTGAGATGCGGCACATCGGTCGGAGCAAATTACAGAGCCTCGTGTAGAGCAAGATCACAAGCCGATTTCATCGCCAAGATGGGAATCGCCGAAGAGGAAGCCGACGAGACTGTATACTGGATAGAATTACTGGTCGAATCAGGGCTAGTGGAAATGAATCGTGTTAGTAATCTTCTCGAAGAGGCTAATCAGCTTATAGCTATAATCGTTTCTTCGATTAAAACCGCACGGGGGAACAAACAATGAAAGCGCCCCCTGAAGCGAAAATCCGCAATCTGCAATCCGCAATCCGCAATTGATATGAATCGTCTTGCTATCTTCGGATTCGTCGTCGTCGTCGTTCTGGTGCTCGCGGCTATTTTCGCGCCGTTGATTGCGCGGCAGGATTACGGGACGACTCATTCTGAGATTCGTTACCAGCCGCCGTCCGCCGAGCACTGGTTCGGGACCGACGCGACGGGGAGGGACGTTTTCGCGCGAGTCGTCCACGGAGCGCGCATCTCCCTCCAAGTCGGCTTTATTGTCGTCCTCATCTCGGCGCTCGTCGGAACAATCCTCGGCGCGCTCTCCGGCTATTACGGCGGCTGGGTTGACCGCTTCGTCTCCGGCTACGTCTTCAACGTCTTCCTGGCATTCCCCGGCCTGCTGCTCGCCATCGCGCTCGTCGCGTTTTTAGGTAAAGGTCTGGACAAACTGATTCTGGCCCTGTGCGTTATCGGCTGGGTCGGCTACGCGCGCCTGATTCGTGGGCAGGTCTTGAAAGTGCGCGAGTATGATTTCGTGCAGGCGGCTAGGGCGCTCGGCGCGGGCGACCTGCGCATCCTGGTCGTTCACATTCTGCCCAACGCCATTCAGCCGCTCATCGTGCAGGCGAGCTTAGGTATGGCCGGGGCTGTGCTCTCCGAAGCGTCGCTCTCTTTCCTGGGGCTGGGCGTGCAGGAGCCCACACCCTCCTGGGGCAAGATGATTGACGAGGCGCGCGGGATGGAGACGGCCCCGCACGCGCTCCTCTTCCCTGCCATCGCCATCGCGCTTACCGTGCTCGCCTTCAACTTCATCGGCGACGGGCTGCGCGAATACCTGGACCCGCGCCAGCGCAAACGTTAAGGACCAGGATGAACGCGACTCAATCACAAACGGCGCTTGATGCCGTTATCAAGATTGACCGTATCTCGAAGACCTTCCCCGTTCCGCTCGCGCGCCTCAAAGAATTCTTCCGCCGCCCGGCCAAGCCTCCCGTCGAAGCGCTCCACGAAGTCTCCTTCGATGTGCGCGCCGGAGAGATTTTCGGCCTCATCGGACGCAACGGCGCGGGCAAAACGACGCTGACGAAAATCATAGCCACGCTCGTCCAGCCGACCTCTGGCACAGCCACTGTCAATGGCTTCGACAGCGTGCGGGACGACGAACGCGTGCGCGCAGAGGTCGGGCTGGCAACCGCCGAGGAGCGCAGCTTTTACTGGCGGCTGACGGTCGAGCAGAATCTGATGTTCTTCGCCAGGCTGCACGGCCTGAGCGACGCGCTGGCCCGAAGGCGCATCATCGAACTGGTCGAGCAGTTTGAATTGAAAGAGCTAATCGTGCGCCGTTTCGGCGAGTTATCTACAGGCAACAAGCAGCGGATGGCGTTCGCCCGCGCGATGCTGCCCAAACCGCCGGTCCTTCTCCTGGACGAGCCGACGCGCTCGCTTGACCCGCTGGCCGCGGCGCGCATGCGTGCTCTCATTAATTCCCTGGCCGGGGGCTCTCCGCCTGTCACCATCCTGCTGACCTCCCACAACCTGACGGAAGTCGAAGAGCTCTGCGCGCGCGTCGCCATCATCAGTCGCGGGCGGATTCGCGCGCTGGACACGCCAAAGGCTCTGCGCGCTATGCACAGGCAGAGCGAACGGATCGAGCTGACGGTTGGCGCGCTCTCCCTAACTCAGGCCGAGAAAGTTCTGGCCTCGCGACTGAACGAGCTGGAAGTCAGCGACCAGGGAGAAACGCTCCGCATCTCTTTCACGCGCGAGAGTGACGACGACCAGTTGAACTCGGCCGTCCGTTTGTTGCAGGAAGCGGGCGGACAGCTCCTCTCGTTCGATTCCGAGCGGGCGACGCTGCTGGACGTTTTGGAGAGTTACGAAAGGGAGTCTGACGCGGGGGGTGAATCCTGATGGTCGGGGCTGCGACAGCACTTCTTCGCCGCGTGCGGGCCTTCGTCGTGCGGGATTTTCAGTTGGCCGTGAGCTACCGGCTGGAATTCTTCATGCGCATCCTGACGATTCTCTTCATGGTCACGACCTTCTACTTCGTCTCGAAAATCTTTACGGGCGGCGTGACGGAATTTTCCCAGTGGCGCAACCCTCTGGCGGCGTGGGTCACTGGTCTGGCCGTGCTCAACTATTTCATGACGGGATTTTCGAGCCTGGCCAACGCCATCCGCTCGGAGCAGATGCAGGGAACCCTGGAGAGCGTGCTGCTTTCGCCGATTAGCGTCCCGACGGTCGTGGTCGCCAGCTCGGCCTGGGATTTCGTGTTGGCGACTTTCCATTCGTCGCTCTACCTTTTCTTCGGCTGGCTCTTCTTCAACGTCCGCTACCAGGGGAGTTTTCTGCTCGCGCTCCTGTTCCTGGTCCTGACGACGCTGGTGCTGGCCTGCGTCGGCATTCTCTCGGCGAGCTTCGCGATGGTCTTCAAGCGCGGCGACCCGTTCGGCGTCCTGCTCGGCACGGGCGCGGCCCTTTTCTCCGGCGTCTTCTTCCCGACACAGCTTCTGGGCTCCGGGTTTGGCACAATCTCCCGGCTGCTGCCGCCGACCTACGGGCTCGACGGTATCCGCCGCGTCCTGATCGAGGGGCAGGGACTGGCACAGGTCAAGGAGCCTCTCATCACGCTCTTCATCTTCCTGGCCGTCCTGCTCCCCTTCTCGCTCTGGGTCTTCTCGCGCGCCGTCCGCCGCGCCAAGCGCGAGGGCAGCCTGATACAATACTGAAGCAGTGGTCAGTGGTCGGTGGTCAGTGGCCAGTTAAAAGAAAGACCAGCAGCAGCGGCGAGTTTCTGTTTTTCACTGACCACTGGCCACCGACCGCTGACCACTTATGTTCCGTGTCTTCTACACACCGCGATACTACGCAGACATAGGCGAGGGCCACGTCTTTCCGATTCGCAAGTTCGAGCTGGTGCGTGACCGCCTGCTGCGCGAAGGGACGTTGCGGCCACCGGACATAGTGGAGCCTCAGCCAGCCCCTCTGGAGGATGTGCTGCTCGTCCACACGGATGATTACGTGACGCGGTTGAGGTCTGGGACGCTTACGCCGCGAGAGATTCGTCGGCTGGGCCTGCCCTGGTCGAAGGCTCTGGTGCGACGCTCGTTTCTGGCCGCCGGGGGAACGCTCAACACCGCACGCTGGGCTCTCTCTGAGGGCGTCGGCTCGAACTTGGCGGGCGGGACTCATCACGCTTTCCCGGACCGTGGCGAGGGATTCTGCGTCCTGAACGATGTGGCGATTGCTATCAGGGCGCTCCAGCGTAACGGCCTCATCCGGCGCGCCGCGATTGTTGACTGCGACGTTCACCAGGGCAACGGCACGGCCGCCATCTTCAAAAATGACGAGACGGTTTTCACCTTCTCGATGCACGGGGCGAAGAACTACCCGCTGTTCAAGGAGCGCTCGACCCTGGACGTGGAGCTGCCGGACGGGACCGGGGATGAAGCTTACCTGGAGACTTTAGCCTCGCACTTACCGAAAATCTTTGCGCACGAGCCGGACATAGTTTTTTACCTGGGCGGGGCAGACCCCTTCAAAGGCGATAAGCTCGGTCGCTTAAGCCTGACGATTGAGGGTCTGCGCGCACGCGATGAATTGGTGCTGGCGGAATGTCGCACGCACGAAGTCGGGGTTGCGACCGTGATGTCAGGCGGCTACGCGGCGGAGATGACGGACACGGTGGAGATACACTGCAACACGATTCGCGCCGTCCGCGGCATCTTCGACTCGGATGCGCGTTCGGAATCCAGGGCGTTTGCCATATAATCGCTTCCCGGTAGTTCTTTGTTGAGAGATGTGGCGAATTATTAAATTCACTGCTTTCGGTCTGACGGGCGTCCTCCTCGGGTGGCTCGTCTACGAGTGGCTCACTTTCCCGGACCTGGCCCGGCTGAAGGACAATAATCCGGAAACGACCGCGATGATCGAGACTCGTGCGCGCGAGGCACGCGCGCGCGGGGTGGAGCCCAAACGCATACAGGTCTGGGTCCCGCTGGAGAGGATTTCGCCATACCTAC
>DATEMM010000443.1:0-2923 GCA_035275605.1 Pyrinomonadaceae bacterium | reverse complement strand
GCGCCGCTCAGGCGGAAGAGAATCAGGGCCGCCGGTCGGGCGGCGAGGCCGTTCGTGAAGATGAAGAATGGGTGGATCAGGTTCTGAGTCTCTTGAGAGAGAATGAGTGGGCGGCTTTGGAGGGAGAGCGCGCGTTGCGTGAGCGTGGCTACGAGCTGGCCTACGCTCTGCGGCGCGAGGAACAGACGGTCGGCCTGATGCTGGTGGACGCGGCTGGGGACGCGCTGACGCCGGACGCGCGGACGGTCTTAGGGGTCCTGGCGGGCCAGGTAGCCATCGCCGTCGAAGATAGCCGCCTGGTCGAGGAGAACGTTCGGCTGGAGCGTAGGCTGGCACAGGGCGAGCGCCTGGCCGCGCTCGGACAGATGGCCGCGACCGTCGCGCACGAAGTGAAGAACCCGCTCTCGGCCATCAAGTCCATCGCCCAGGTGATGCGCGAAGACGCCAGTCTCAACCAGGAGTACGCGCGAGACCTCAGTCTGATAGTCGGCGAAACAGACCGCCTGAGCCGGAGCGTAACGCAGCTTCTGAGCTTTGCGCGCAACGCGCCCTCGGCCATCTCTCCGAGCCGCGCGGACGAGTTGGTCCGCGCCGTCGTCGAGCTGTTCCGCGCGGAGGCCGTCGGGCGCGCCGTCAAGATCGAATGTCGCGTGCAGGTCGAAGGCGAAGTCGAAGGGCGTGCGGCTTCGGCCATTCGCGACGCTCTCTCGAATCTATTAATCAACGCGATTCAGGCTACGCCGCTCGGCGGGCGCGTCCTGGTCGAGGCGAGTAGAGAGACTGACGGCCTCCTCATCACCGTCACGGATAGCGGCCCAGGCGTGCCGGCGGAACTGAGAGAGCGCATCTGGGAACCGTTCTTTACCACCCGGCAGCGCGGGACGGGACTTGGGCTGGCCATCGTTCGCAAGCGCATGGAGGAAGCCGGCGGGTCAGCGCGGCTGGCGACTACACGTGAAGGAACGGGTGCCCGCTTTGAGTTGAGAGTGCCTTTGGAAAACAAAAGGTCAAGCTAAGATTTAAGATCAGGGATTTAGACCCCGAAGGGGTCGAATACAATAGCCAGGGGCAGAGCGAACGAAAGTTCGCGCCGCCCCTGGATAATGGCACACAAGAATTACGACCCTGAAGGGGTCGCATACTCAATGTTGAATATGCGACCCCTTCAGGGTCGAAAATCTTTTCTGACGCTATTCCAGGGGCGACGCAAACTTCGTTTGCTCTGCCCCTGGCTATCATATGTGACCCCTTCGGGGTCTAATTCTTTTAATTCTCCTGCTTTTATCCTTTTGTTTTCACTTTAAGAAATTTCTCTATCTCGTCGGCCGCCGTTCGCGCGCCGTCCTCACTCTGCACCTGTCGCCCGATTTCGGCGGCCCTCTTAGCGTAAGTCTTATCCGTCAGCAACCTGTCCAACTCTCTGGCCGCTGTCGCGGCCGTGTATCTACTGCGCGCGATAGTTCGCCCCACGCCGAGGCGTGCGATGCGCGCGGCGTTATCGGGCTGGTCGTGATTGAAAGGCACAATCAGGGTCGGAACTCCGGCGCGCAACGCCTGCCCGGTTGTGCCAACGCCGCCCTGGTGAACGATGGCGGCGGCGCGCGGCAGTATCTGCCCGTAGGGCGCGTACTCGAACGCGGCTATCCCTTCGGGCAAAGCTTCCTTCGGCATATTGCGCGCATCGCCGATCAGGAGCACCGCCCGGCGGTTGAGTTTGCGGGCGGCGAGAATGCTCTCCCTGTAAAAATCTTCGGCAACGAAGATGGCGGACGAGCCGAGCGTGAAGACCAGGGGCGGCTCGCCGTCATCCAGAAATTCTGCCAGCTCCATTGAGATACTCTCCTCGTCCCTCTTGTCGTAGAAGGGAAAGCCAGTGACGACTGTTCGCCGGGGCCAGTCCGGCTGCGGCTGGCCCAGGACTTTTGAGAAGAGCGCGAGGACGAGCGACGGCGAATGCTGGCCCTCGAAGATGGGATGTCGCCCGCGCGGCAATCCCAGTTCGGCGCGCAGTCGATAGACGGGCTCCACCCACTTCTCCGAGACGCGCTTGGCGATGTGCATGAACGGGCGCGCGAAGAGGAGAGGGCTTAAGCGTAGCAGGTGAACGATGCCCGGTGATTGAGGCGGAACGAGCGGGTCGTAAATTGAAAAGAAGGATGTGGGGGCGAGCACGGTGGAGACCCAGGGGATGCCCGTCTTCTGTGCCAGGATGGGACCGGCCATGGTGATGACGTGTGTGACGAGCAGGTCAGCGTCGCGGGCCGCGTCGCGCAAATCTTCGTAGCCGTCGCGTATGTGCGGCGAGAGCAGTTCCTTGAACAGATATTCGCCCCCAGACTTCACGTCCATGATCTTGAGGACCGTGTCTATATTCTCCTGTGGAGGCGCGATGTCTGGCCGGATCGGATGAAAGCCCAGCCCCGTGGCCTCTATCTTTTCGCGGTAGAGAGGGCTCGTCGCGATAACGGCCTGATGGCCCCGCGCCTTTAGCTCAAGGCCGACCGCGATGTAGGGGTGAATGTCGCCGAAGGAGCCAAAGGTGGTTAAGACGATTCGCTTGCGGTCAGGCGCGGCTTCAATCCCTGGCGGGGGAGTTTGAACTTGAGCGTCGCCGGGAATTTCGAGTTGATTTATCTCAGCCATACTGGCACCCTTTTACCATAAGACGGCGGGACAGGCATGTTAATTTGTGGCACAGGGCGTGCTGAGTAATCTACGGCATTTTGTGAGATCGTTTTGGAGAGATTGACTGTAGATGACTGAGAAGCTGGATGGAAGCGGCCTCAGGCTGCTGATTGTTGACGACGAAGAGGCTGCCCGTTACGGGGTGAGGCGGGCGCTGGGCGGCTTCGGCTACGAGATAGAAGAGGCTGAGAGCGTCGAGACGGCGCGCTCTCGCATGAAAGAGTGGCGGCCGGACCTT
>DATEMM010000442.1:0-4740 GCA_035275605.1 Pyrinomonadaceae bacterium | reverse complement strand
CCTGGGGCGATGCCCCAGGCTTTCATATCTCGCCCCTTCGGGGCTTTCGGACAGCTTTCCTCAGATCATGTTTATGTCAATCAATTTAGGACACGACCTATTCAGACAATGCAGGCCATCGAAGGCTTAGTCGTCATGGCTTGCAACTCGCTAACTCGCTGAGCACCACCTCCCACGCTTGTGCCAGATGTCTTTCAGTCGTCAGCACGTTGCCGACGGCGATGCGTAGGGCTAACCGCCCGCGCAAGCGCGTGTGCGTCAGATAGGTCGCGCCGGTCGCGTTCACGAGTTGGAGCAGCCGCTCATTCAACCGATCCAGCGCCGCGTCATCGATACGCTCTGTCGCCTCCTCATGGCTAGCGCGCGCGCGGAAGCAGACGACGCCCATCTCGACCGGCGCAAGTAGCTCAAAGCGATGGTCGGCCTCGACCCAGCCCGCGACCAGGCGCGCCAGACGCCTCGCCTCACGGATGCGCGCGGCGAGACCTTCCTGCCCGAACGCGCGTATGACGAACCAGGCCTTGAGCGCCCGGAAGCGGCGTCCGAGCTGGAGGCCGTAGTCCATGTAGTTGGGCACCCCTTCACCCGCGCGCTCGGCGTCGCCCTTCAGGTATTCTGGCACAAGCGAGAAGACGCGGCGCAGTGCCTCCGGTCGGCGCACGTAGAGCGTGCTGAAGTCCAGCGGCACGTACAACCATTTGTGCGGATTGAAGACAACGGAGTCCGCGCGCTCAACCCCGCGCATCACCTGACGTCCGTCTTCAAGGAGAGCGAGTGCGCCTCCATAAGCCGCGTCCACATGCAGCCACACGCCGTGCTTCCGGCAGACGTCCGCTATTTCGTCTATCGGATCAACGCTGGTCGCTGAAGTTGTGCCAATTGTGCCGATGACGGCGAGGGGTCTGCGCCCGGCGCGTGAGTCTTCCTCGATGGCGTGTGCCAGCGCGCCGACGTCCATTCTGTATTCGTCGTCAGTGGCCACGCGCCGCACGTTCGCTTCGCCCAAACCGAGCGTGATTGCAGCTTTCTCAAGTGAGCTGTGCGCCTGATCCGATGCGTAGAGCGTAAGGGTAGGCACTTCTTCACGACCCGCCAGCCCATCCCGGCGGACATTTAACCCGAGTTCTTCACGAGCGGCGGCGAGAGCGTGCAGGACTGCTACGGATGCGGTGTCGTAAACGACGCCGGTGAATTCTGTGGGGAGACAGAGCATCCGGCGTATCCAGCCGAGGACGACAACTTCAAGTTCAGTCGCGGCGGGAGAAGTCTGCCACGTCATCGCCGAGACATTAAGCGCGGCGGCGAGCATTTCGCCAAGAATGCCTGGCGCGGTCGTCGTGGTCGAGAAGTAGCCTAGGAAGGCCGGGTGCCCCCAGTGGACGATGCCCGGCATGATGAGACGGTCGAAGTCCCGCAGGATTTCGTCCATCGGCTGTGCATGTTCGGGCGGGGCCGCGGGCAGCTCACTGATAATCTCGCCTGGCGCTTGCTCGGGAACGACGCGGCGCTCCTCGATCCCTGCACGGTAATCGGCGATCCAGTCCACGACTTCATGTAAGAGGCGGCGGAACTCTTCGTCGGGCAAATCTCCCAGCCCCTGCGTCTCGGCCGTATGTTTCACATCGTCACCGTTCGGACGATTGGGGAGGCACGGCGGGCCCTGCTGCCCTCCAGGCGTTACCAGTTCCCTTTGTCAGCAACCTGTCACCGAACGGGTAGCCACCGTGCGCGACGCGCCAGTAAAAGGCCCAGTAGGTGCTTGCGGTTCGCTCTGCGACCCACAGAGGGGCGTAGAGGCAGAGCCATGCGGGAAAGTAGCGCGTTGCGCCATCGCCCAGGCCGCGGGCCGCGACAAGCATTGCGCCGCACGCCACCGCCGCGATGAAAGCGAGCGCCGAGCGCCAGCCCCCTGTAAGCCAAACGAGAGCGAGCGCAAAGGGCACGGCTGCGAAAAAAGCTGTTTTAGCGCGCATCACGAAATCTTCATAAGCCTGGCGGGGTCGCTGCTCAATCCACTTGCGGAAGCTAGGCGGCCGCTTGAGAATGAAGAAATCGCGCGCGTAACGAATGCTCGCCCCCCGCGCGCGGAAGTGGCGCACAATCTCCTCGTTGTCGAAAAGCACGTCGCCGTCGTAATGCCCGACGCGCAGCATCGCGCCGCGACGCACGCCGAGTGTGCCAGGATAGTCGCCTTCCCTGATCCAGGCGCGATTGATGAGCATCCGCGCCGCCTCCGTGCGTGCCCAGACGGGAAGCGGTCGCAGGTAATTTTGCGGGCGCACCATCTCATAATCGGCGAGCACTTCGATCATGCGCCGCACGTCCTCAGCCCGATAGCGTATATCGTCGTCGGCCAGGATGATTCGCTCGTGCGCGGCTAGACTTATCCCCGTGTGGATGCCGTTGACCTTGCCGTTAAGGTATTTGTATTGGGGATCGACTGGGACGTGATTACAGATGCCGCGCCACGCCTCCCCATGTGCGTCGAAAACGTCTTGAGGCGAGCCGTCAACGACGAGCACATCGCACCCGGCATCGGTCAGGAGCCGGAAATAGTCTTTGAAGTTTGCTGCCTCGCGCTCGTTGAAACAGACGCGCCGGATCGTCAGCAGGTAGGTGCAGCGCGCGTCACCGCCATCCGTCATGGATAATGTCTCCGCTTTCATAATCTGAGCCGGGTCCTTATGTCCGTTCGCGTACAAATCAGTCTCTAGCATTGCACGACGTTACTTTATTACAAGCTCCCTGCCACGAAATCTATACAAAATGTTTCTATTTTAGGTCTAAGGTCAGACGACGCTGGCTCTGCCGGGATTAATGCCGGCGAATGCTCCACCAGAGAACAAGCAGGGATGATACAAGCAGTCAGGGATACCGAGTCGCCTCTTCAAAAGAATCCGTTCAGCGATGCGCGCGCAGAAAGTGCGTATGCAGCCTGGAGCCGGGGGAGGTTAATTCATCCGCTCGAACCCGCACGGACCCCTTCAGCGCTCACGCTTCGGGTTCACGACAGCTTCCGTGCGCACGTGCTCGCTCAAGGATTTTCCTGCGTCGGCGGGAAAGCCGCGATCAACAACAATACCTACCGTTTCGGCTTCTATGCAGAGATGGGAGCCGGGGCGACTACTGCCGGTTTGGCTCATGACCTCTGGGAGTACGTGCGAGAATGGCCCAGTTTCCAAACGGAATATGCGACCTACATTGCCAGCTTCGCCGCGCCCGTCGTATCCGATGAGCGGGAGTGGGAACAGTTGTTGTGGTCACAGCTCCAGAGCCTGTACGATCTGGACCGCGCCCATCACGCCTGGGACCCTAGAGTCAGCCCTGACCCGGCCGACCCAGATTTTTCTTTTAGCTTTGCAGGGATGGGTTTCTTCGTCGTCGGGCTGCACCCGGCGAGTTCCAGGCACGCACGCCGCTTCGCCTGGCCTACGCTTGTCTTTAACGCCCACGAGCAGTTTGAGCGCCTGCGTGAGCAGAATCAATTCGAGCGTCTGCGCGAGACCGTCCGAGCGCGCGACTACAAGTTGCAGGGATCGCTCAACCCCAACCTGAGCGACTTCGGCGAGCACAGCGAGGCCCGCCAGTATTCCGGGCGAGCCGTTGAAGAGGGCTGGCGGTGCCCGTTCCGTCCTCGGGCAGACGGCGCCAATGAATCGACCAGTTAATGTGAGGGCCGGGGACGATGCGCCCTGGCGGCTTCCGGCCCGGCGTTGTCATACAGCTTATGCCTAAGAGCTACCATCTTGAACCGCAGACCGGCGTCGGCTTCTTACTTGAGCGCGGGCAGCATCTGAAAATCATTGACCCCAGGGGCGAGCAGGTCTCCGACCTGACGGGCTTTGCGCAAGCTGACGCGTCTGAGTATCTCTCATCCGGGCGCACGATTGATTACGCCAACACGATCTACTTAACGGCCGGGCACATACTCTACTCGAACCGCAGCCGTCCGATGTTTTCTATCATCGAGGACACGGTCGGGCGGCACGACTTCCTGCTCACGCCGTGCAGTCAGGATACCTTCAAGCTGCTCTACGATCATCACGACTATCACCCAAGCTGCTTCGAGAACTTGACAAAGAACCTCTCCGGCTACGGTATCAAGCCAGACATGATTCCCACTACCTTCAATATCTTCATGAACGTCATAGTGCTCCCTTCCGGCGAGCTGCGCATTGACCCTCCGGCCTCACGCGCAGGCGATCACATCCTGCTGCGCGCGGAGATGGATTTAATCGTGGGCGTCACGGCGTGCTCGGCCGAGAAGTCTAACAACTACAGCTTCAAGCCGATTGATGTGGAAATTTATTGAGAAGGCAGTAATTCTGAGGTCTCGCTCCAGCATCATCTCAGCCAGATCAGGGTAGGAGAATAGATACTCACAGTATCCTCTTAATAGACAGCCGCCCTTATTTCAAGATGCGGAAAAAATCGATTTATTCCCGCCTTCCGCAAATATTTTTTCAGCTCCCGCCAAGGCACCAAAAAACCTTTGCTTAGTCAGCGCGTTTGATAGTAAAAGAGTGAAGCCACGAGGAATTCTCCCCTGTCAGTAACCCAAATTCATCTGATGGATTTTTACTGGGAAGGTAGGTTCGTATGCTGTACCTAAAGAATCGCTGCATGGTCACTCGCTTGCTTTGTCTGACCATGTTGTTGCTGGCTTGCAATCCCGCGCCCTCGTTCGCACAGGGCGGCGACGAGGCAGAGATACGCAATCTCGTCGAGAGATTTTTCAAC
>DATEMM010000441.1:0-6607 GCA_035275605.1 Pyrinomonadaceae bacterium | reverse complement strand
GCGTAGGCCAGTGCAAACTTCGGGTCGCGCTCAACTGCGCGCTCGAATCTTTCGATGGCCTGGCGCAGCCCCTCGGCCGTGCGCCTGGTCGCGAAGTAGCGCCCCGCCACGTAAAGCTGGTTGGCCTCTTCGTCTTCGGTCGGTCGCTGCTTCGGTGCGGGCGCGGGCGTCTGCGAGGGCGGGCGCATGATCTGGCCGGAGAAGGGGGCGGGCGATCCGCCCTCGTCCCCGCTCGCCAGCGGGATGGTGCTCGCATAGCGCCCCGAGACGGGATTCTTCAGCCGCTTGAGCAGTTCCTGGAATCTCTGGTTGCTGCGGAGCCGGTCAAGCTGTGGCTCCACGCCCAGCCAGACCAGCCACGGCTCGCCGACCGTCACGCACTCCTGTAGCAGTGTCAGCGCCTCGTCGCGCTCGCCCAGGTAGATGTGTACGAAGGCGCGATGGTATGGCGTGACGTAGCGATCCGCGGACATCCTGTCGAGCTTCGCGAGCACGCCGCGCGCCTCCTCCGTTTGTCCGGCCTCGGCGTAAGCGGAGCCGAGCGCCGCCAGGAACATGGGAATCTCGCCGAGCAGCTCAACCGCTCTCCTTGCCGCCTCGATCGCCTCTTCATAGAGGCCGATTCTTCTCAGCGACCAGCTCAGCACGAAATGGGCCGAGCCGTAGTGCGGCTCGCTCTGGAGCAGTTGGCGAGCCTGCGCGATTGACTCCTCGTAGCGGCGCGCCTGGTACAGGCACCACGCGAGAAAGTAGGCCGGGAAAGGGTTGAGCGGGTCCACCTCGCAGGCGCGACGGGCGACGACGATGGACTCGCCGAAGCGGCCTTCCATCCCTAGCTGGCAGGCGTAGTGCGCGTGCGCCGTGGAGTAGTTGGGGTTGAGCTGGATGGCGCGCTGGAATCGCTCCTCTGCCAACTGCCACTGCGCCTCGTGCGTGAGCAGGGCGAGCGCGTGCGAGGTGTGCGCTTCGGCGAGCGTGTCGTCCAGGGCGATGGCGCGCTCGGCCGCCTTGCGCGCCTCGGTCAGTTGCCCTGCGGGCGGCATCAGGCCGTAGACGGCCAGCCAGCAGTGATACTCGGCTATACCGGCGTAGGCCGCCGCGTAAGTCGGGTCGAGCGCCGCCGCGCGCTCGTAACAGGTGATGGCCTTGGCGAAGCCGTCCTCGGTCATCGTGTACCAATAGTAACGCCCGCGCAGGAAAGCCTCGTATGCTTCCGGGTCGTCCGTCCCGCGCTTTGAGAGCTGGCGGCGCTCGTCGCCGGTCAGGTGCGGGACGAGCGCCCCCGCCACCTGCTTCGAGATGGAATCTTCGAGGGCGAGCACGTCCGTGAAATCCTCGTCGAAGGTTCCGGCCCAGCGCGTCCCACCCTCTTCGACGTTGAAGAGCTGCGCGCTGACGCGTATGCGCTCGCCGGCGTTGCGGACCGTGCCGGTGACTATGAAATCGACGCCCAGCTCGCGCCCGGCTTTGGCCGGGTCAGCGTTGCTCCCCTTGAAGCGCAGGACGCTGCTGGTCGGGCGCACGACGAAGCGGTGGACGCTTGAAAGGCGCGTAATCAGGGCGTCCGCCAGCCCGACGCCCAGGTACTCGTCCCCGGTCTCGCCAGACCCCGCCGGGCCAATTACTTCGAGTGGCAGGACGGCGACGGATTTCTGGCCGGTCGAGGGCTCCGGCGCGAGCCGCGCGGCCAGCGGGTTGTTGGTCTTGCGCAGCAGGTCGTCGAAACGCGAGTTGCCGTGCAACGAGTCGAACTGCGGGTCTACGCCCAGCCAGACCAGGCGCGCGTCGCGTATCGCGAGCGCCCGCTCCAATTCGGCCAGAGCGCGCTCGTCTTCGCCCAGGTTGCAGTAGACCATCGCCAGGAGATAAGGCGAGACGTAGCGCCTGGCAGACATTTTCTGAATCTCTTCGAGGAGCCCTTCAGCCTGCCCGCGCTCATCTGCCGCGGCGTAAGCAGAGGCGAGCCAGGAGAGCGTGTAGGGGCTGCGGCCCAGCAACTCTACGCCGCGCCGCGCGGCCTCGATGGCCTGCCCGCACTCCTTCATCTGGCACAGCACCACGCCCAGGGTGATTTGCCCCAGGCCGTATTCGGGCTCGTTGGCGACCAGGGTGCTGAGCGTGGTCAGGCTGTCCTCGTTGCGCCGCGCGTGGTAGTAAGTCCAGCCGAGGGCGTGGTGAACGATGGGAGTCAGCGGGGCGAGTTCGAGCGCGCGGCGCACGTGCAGGAGCGCCTCGTTGAAGCGCCCGGCCATCCCCAGAAAGTAGCAGTACCACAGACGGCCCGTCACGTAATTGGGGTTCAGCTCAAGCGCGCGCCGCAGGTGGCGCTCGGCCGACTCCCAATCGAAGTCGTGCATGATGGTGGCGAACCCGAGGGCCGAGTACGCTTCCGGCAGAGTGTCGTCAAGCGTGACGGCCTTGAGCGCGGCTTCCTTGGCGGCGGCCGAAGTCTCGGAGAAGGGCAGCACGGCGTAAACGCCCAGCCAGTTGTAGTAGTCTGCTATCCCGGCGTAGGCGAGCGCGTAGTCTGGCGCGTGCGCGACCGCGCGGTTGTAGCAAAGGAGGGCTTCGGCCAGCCCTTCAATCGTGAAAGTGTTCCAGTAGTGACGCCCGCGCATGTAGGCTTCGTGCGCCTCCGGGTTGTCGGTGCTTCGCTTGGCGAGCCGCTTGCGCTCCTCGCCCGTCAGGTGCGGGACGATGGCCTCGGCCACCTGCGCCGTGATGGCGTCTTCGAGGCTCAGCACGTCCTGGGACTTCTCGTCGAACTGTTCGGCCCAAACGGCCGAGCCGGACCACACGTCCAGAAGCTGAACGGTGACGCGTATGCGCTCGGCCGCGCGCTGGATGCGACCGTCCAGGACGAAGGAGACATCCAGCTCGCGCCCGGCCATGAGCGGGTCTGCGTCAAGCGTGGTGTAGCGCAGAACGCTGCTCGTCGGGCGCAGGGCGAAGCGGCGCAAGGATCCCAACCGCGTAATCAGGGCGTCGGCCAACCCTACGGCCAGATAGTCTTCACCTGTGCCCTCGCCCTGAGACGCGTCTAGAATCTTGAAGGGCAGGACGGCGATGGATTTTTCGGAGGTGAGATGCGGCTCACTCGCGCCGACGGGGATGGCCGAGTGCGCGGAGCTGGCGAAGAAGGGAGGCGCGGAGACGGGCCGCCCTTCCAGGTGGCGCGTGATGTCTTCGCGCAACTGCTCCACGGACTGGTAGCGGCGCTCGGGCTCTTTCCTGAGCGCCTTCATCACGATGTTGTCCAGGTCGCCCGCCAGCTCACGCCTTAAGCTCTCGGCCGAAGCCGAGCGGCTCCAGTAGAGATACTCAAGCGTCCCCATCTCCTTGCTTTCGAGATGAGCGGGCAGCAGGTCGTGCGGGCGCGTGACGACCACGGACGGGTGCGCCGGTTTCTCCTCGCAGATGACGCGGGCGATTTCGTGCGGGGCGCGGCTGAAGAAGCGATAGGGTCGGTGTGCCGTGAGCAGTTCGTAGAGCAAGACGCCGAGCGAGTAGACGTCCGTCGCGGGCGTGACGGCCTGACCCTGCACCTGTTCCGGCGAGGCGTACTCGGGCGTCATCAGCCGCATGGCGGTCGCCGTCGGGTCAAGGGTGATTTCCGCCAGCTCCGGGTTCAGGAGCTTGGCGATGCCGAAGTCCAGGAGCTTCGGGATGCCCTCCTCCGTGACTAGGATGTTCGAGGGCTTGATGTCGCGGTGGATGACCAGGTGCTTGTGCGCGTAGTGTACGGCGTCGCAGACCTGGCGGAAGAGACGCAGCCTTTCGGGGATGGTCAGCTTGCGCTCGTCGCAGAAACGATAGATGGGGAGCCCCTCTATGTACTCCATCACGAAGTAGGGGACACCGTCGTCTGTCGTCCCGCCGTCCAAAAGGCGTCCGACGTAAGGGTGGTCGAGCGAGGCCAGAATCTGGCGCTCGTTACGAAAGCGCCGGAGGATGAAGTCCGTGTCCATCCCGCGCTTGATTAGTTTGATGGCGACGCGGCGGCGGAACTCGCTGTCGGCGCGCTCGGCTAGATAGACCGCGCCCATCCCGCCGCGCCCGATTTCGCGCAGGATTTGGTAGGAACCGATTCTGCGCCCGATGGCAGGGTCCTCGAAGGATTCGGTTTTGAGGGTGGTCGCGTCGGCGTCGCCGATGGGTTCGAAGCCGGTGATGGCAAAGACAGGTTCTTCGATAAAATCGCCCGCCTCGTCGTGCTGCGCGACGAGAGCCTCGACCTGCTCGCGCAGGGTGTCGTCGCCCGTGCAGGCCTCAACGATGTATTGCCGGCGCTCCCGCGGGGGCAGGTCAATCGCCGTCTGGAATACTTCCTCGATCTCTTTCCAGCGTTCGGGGGTCATAAAATCTAGTAAGCAGTGAGTAGTGAGCAGAAAAAGCGTTTGACTGCTCACTGCTTACTGCTTACTGCTCACTGTCTCTGCACCTGTCCGTAGAGCCAGGCTTTGGCCATGCGCCACTGGCGCTTGACCGTTGGGGCGCTGACGTTGAGGACTTCGGCCGTTTCCTCGACCGAGAGGCCGGCGAAGAAACGCAGCTCGACGATGCGGCTCTTTTGCTCGTCAATATCGGCCAGCGCTTTGAGCGCGTCGTCAAGCGCAATCAGCTCCGTATTGCGCTCGATTGCCTTATCAATATTCTCGTCCAGGGAGAGCTTCTGGAAATCCTGTCCGCGCTTCTCGGCGTTATGCGCGCGCGCGTGGTCAACCAGGATACGTCGCATCATCTGCGCCGCCACCCCGAAAAAGTGTGCGCGGTTCTGCCAGTTGACCTGCGTTTGATCCACCATCCGCAGGTAAGCCTCGTGCACGAGCGCGGTGGGCTGGAGCGTGTGGTCAGGACGTTCGCGGCGCAGGTAGTTTGCTGCCAGGCTTCGCAACTCATCGTAAATGAGCGGCAGCAGCGCGTCAACGGCCGCGCTGTTGCGATTCGTTACCTCAATTAAGAGCTGCGTTATGTTTTCCATCCCAGGCGCGCGACTCCGCCAGTCGTCTCCCGTTTCGTCCCAAATTCACAGGCCTACGTAAGTATAAACAAATCCGCGCGCCGGAAAAACCCGGATTCCGCATCTCAGATGAAATCGGACGCTTTTTTAGCATCCGGCGTTAGATGCGCGAGTTGAAAAAAGCTTTGCCATTGATACTTTCTAGCCCCACTCTACGCGTTATTTACTGGAGGGGAACGACTCGGGGGGCCGTCGCCACAAAGGGGGCGGCCCCCCTGGGAGCGGGCCAAACCAACTATTAATTATGAGCGGCGACTTAGCCCGGAGCTGATTAATTGCCGCCGCAAGGAGAAATAAATAATGAGTAATCAGAGCAGCGCAGCCGCGAACGGAACATACGCGGCTGCCACAGCCGCCTCACAACCGACACCGCCCGCCGAAGCCGTGCTGACGCAGCTAGCCTTCGGCGCACTGACGACGCAGGCCCTGTACGTCGCGGCCAAGCTTGGCATCGCCGACCTCGTCGCACTGAAACCGCAGCCCATCAGTGAGCTGGCTTCGGCCACCAAGACGCACGAGAGGGCGCTTTACCGCGTGCTCAGGAGCCTGGCGAGCGTCGGCGTCTTCGCGGAAGTCGAACCTAAAGTTTTCGGCCTGACGCCGCTCGGCGAGCCGCTCCGCTCGGACGCCCCCAACTCCGTGCGCAACGGCGCGATTTTCATGGGCGAAGAGTGGCACTGGAGAGTCTGGGGCAACATGCTCTACAGCGTGAGGACGGGTAAGCCCGCCTGGGGCCACGTTCACGGCGCGGAAGTCTTCGATTATTTCGCAGATTACCCGCACGAGGCGGAAATCTTCAACCGCGCCATGACGGACATGTCCGTCGGCACGGCCCCGGCCATCGTAGAGGCTTACGACTTTAGCTCAATAGGGACGCTCGCCGACATCGCTGGCGGCCACGGCTTCCTGCTCTCGCAGGCGCTGAAGGCCAACCCCGCGATGAAAGGCATTCTGTTCGACGTCGAGCCGGTGATTGCGGGCGCGGGCGCGCTCCTGGAAAGAGAGGGCGTGGCCGACAGGGTCGAGAAGGTCTCGGGCGACTTTTTCGCGTCGGTCCCGAGGGGCGCTGACGCCTACATGATGAAGCACATCATACACGACTGGGACGATGAGCGCTGTGTGACGATTCTCAGCAAGATCAACGCGGCGATGAACCCGCAAGGCCGCGTCCTGATTATCGAGGTGGTTGTGCCAGAGGGCTGCGAGCCGCACTACAGCAAGCTGCTCGACCTGGAGATGCTGGTCTCGCCGGGCGGGGCCGAACGCACGGCCGAAGAGTACCGCGCCCTTTTGGCCGCGGCAGGTCTACGGCTCAACCGAATCCTCCCGACCCAATCGCCCTTCAGCATCATCGAAGCGGTCAGGGAGAGTAGGTAAGAATCAATCAGCAGAGTAAGAAAGCAGCCCCGTCAGGGGCAGCGTGAAAATAGCCCAGGGCTTTAGCCCTGGGTTAAGTTGCAGGAATAAGATGAGAGCCCCGGAGGGGCGACCGAATCAGTCGCCCCTACGGGGCTCAAATTTTATTCTTATACCTTGACCCAGGGCTAAAGCCCTGGGCTATTATCTGTCGCCCCTGACGGGGCTGTA
>DATEMM010000440.1:0-13363 GCA_035275605.1 Pyrinomonadaceae bacterium | reverse complement strand
GTGGCTGGTAACTTTGATGTGGAGGAGCTATGTCAAACGATGCTGTCAAGAAGGTGCTTTGGTGGCTTTGCTTGCTTGTCGCCCCGAGCGTGCTGATTACTATCGAGCTGTTTCACCCGGCGGGCTTCACTCAAAACCCCGGCATGTACGAGTATCTCCAGAAACCCGAGCCGTACAATCCTCAATTTTCTGCGCTCGGCTATTTCGGGCCGCAATGGTGGTTTACGCTTCACATGATTCAGACCCCCATGGTGGGCCTGGTTGCGGTTGGTCTATGGTTGTTAGCAGACAAGGTTGCTTCTTCGGAAGGCTTGGCCGCAACGATATTTGCCTGGCTCTCTCGTGTCGCAACGTTCGTTTTCCTTATCTACTATACAGCCCTGGATTCGATTGGCGGCATAGGACTTGGCAAAACCATTGAGATAACAGAGCAGCTCGCCCGCGAAGGGAAATTGACACCAGAGCAAGTTATGGGAGTCGCACAGGTCTTGAACCGAACATGGACCAATGCGTGGGTTGGCGGGGTCGGGTCCTTCATCAGTTTGACAGGCTCCTGGGCTGTATTCGCCAGTACGGTGTTTCTTGCGACTGCGTTGTTCCTTACGGAAAAGGTGCCGTGGCCGGCTCTGATTCTGCTAGTGGCATTCGGCTGGGAGCTTCAGGTCAGCCATACCATGCCCCATGGGCCAATTGCCTTCGGCCTGCTCATAATCTCCGCCTTCTGGATCTGGTGGAGTGGGAGGCGACAAAGGAGTTGAAAGAAGTGATACGTAGCGTTCGGCGAGGTCTAACAACTCTTTCAACCCGACGCCTCGATAACATGGCTTTCATGGTTCTTCCTCGCGGCAAGAGTCGGATACTGTTCGCGCGGGCGAGTTAATTCGAGCGTTATATTTCTTTGGAATCAAATGCGGCGACAATTGGAGAAGACGAATGTGGGATGAAAGATATAGTACGGAAGAGTATGCGTATGGCACAAAGCCGAACGAGTTTTTAGAGGAGAACATCAGCTATATTCCGAAAGGTAAAGTTCTGAGCCTGGCCGAAGGAGAAGGGCGGAATGCCGTCTTTCTAGCGAAGCAGGGTTACTCTGTCACCGCTGTAGATGGATCTCTGGTTGGCTTGAATAAGGCCAGAAAGTTGGCCGAAGAGAACGGGGTTGTAGTTGAGTTTATTCATGCTGATTTAGCAGATTATGATTTAGGCGAAAATAAGTGGGACGGAATTGTCTCTATATTTTGTCCATTACCCTCTTCAGTAAGAAAGCAACTGTATAAAAAAGTGGAAGCAGGGCTCAAGCGAAACGGTGTTTTTCTGCTTGAGGCTTATACGCCGGAGCAGTTGAAGCATGGCACCGGCGGCGGAAATTCAGCAGATGTGATGCAGTCTAAAGAGTCTTTGAACCTTGAGTTGGCCGGCCTCAAGTTTAAGCATCTAATCGAGCTTGAGCGTGATGTCATAGAAGGTACTTATCACACAGGTATGGGTGCGGTAGTTCAGGCCATTGCCACGAAAGAGATATAACAAGACATTCTAACCGGAGCGCGAGTTAGCCGGTCTTTCATCGCTAGCTTGAATGGCTTAGAGGTTGTGCGCGCGGCGGATTAATTCAGGCGTCAGGCGCTTCCCCTATACGCTTTTAGTGATAGAATCTGTCTCCCCTCGCAAATTTACCTTTAAGGGGAGTCCAACGTGACGAAGATTATTTCTCTTGTAATTACGACCTGTTTTTGCTGTGTAATGCTTCTTCCGGCACACGCTCAACTGCCGGCAAAAGCCAATCTCATTCGGCCAAACGCTATCGGATCTCACGCAAAAACCAAACCTGAAGTCACTGCTAAATTGTTAAGTCATAAATGTGAGAGCGTCCCTCTTCCGAAAGATTTAACGTGGCCTAACTGGAAGGAAGTTAAGTCAACCGTCGAAACAAGAGTTCCCCTATTGAGCGATTGTGATGCTTTAGAGGGGAAGTTTGGTCAAGTGGCTGCCGTCATGACGACTTTCTCTAATCGAGGCAGCTCAGAGATCGAGATACCTATTGATACTTTTAGCAGCGTGACCCTGAAGGCTCAGGGAGGAAAAAAGCGATCTCCCGTGGCTATCAAGTGGCGTACATACTCCGACTCCTTTAAGGATTATGTTTACGGCGTAGCGCCCGATGTGAATGGAACTCTCACCCTCGTTTTACGACCGGGAGAGGCATCGTATTTAATCTTTTTCTTCCAGCGTTCTGACCTGGGTGAGACCATTCAAATCGGCAAGTTAGCCCCCGTTAAGATAGCTAACCAGTAGGCCGCAGGGATAATTGTAATTCACGGCGCGCCTAACAATTCATTTAACCGGACTCGCAATATAGCGACTCTTTCATGTTTAAATGAAACTCATCTTCCTTCATGGTTTGCCTGGCGTAGGGAAATTGACCGTCGCGCGAGAACTAGCGAAGCTCACCGGCTTTAAAGTTTTCCATAATCACCTGGTGGTTGATTTGGTTGAGTCGCTCTTCGAGTTCGGTAGCCTGCCGTTCGTTGAGTTGAGAGAGAAGATTTGGCTGATGGTATTCGCTCAGGCAGTGACAGCTAATCTGGATGGCTTGATTTTTACCTTTGCCTTTGATCGTAGCGTTCAGGGCAGCTTTATCAAAAAGACCCTGGAAGTCATTGAATCTGCCGGGGGCGAAATTCTCTTCGTCGAGTTGAGGTGTTCGCCCGAAGAGCTTGAGAAGCGAATCGAGCATCCCTCGCGCAAAGCATTTGGGAAGTTAAATTCTGTAGGTCGGTTTCGTGAGTTGAGCGAGGCTGGCGCGTTTGTTGATCCGGGGATACCGACGGAGCGGCTGGTAATTGACACGACAGAGCTGGCCGCATCAGATGCGGCTAGTCTAATCGTCAGTCAGTTAGGACTAAAGTAGCGAGTTTCAGGTGTGGCCGCCGCCCAACACTATGAGTCACAAATCATCTCTTAATCTGGCGCTGGTAATCCTCTGGCTCAGTCTCAGCACCGCATTTTTTAGTCCGTCTGCCTTGGGCCAGTCTGCGGCTCGTGAGAAGCCTAAGATTAAGAACTTCGGCTCCAGTCTTGACCGGCTCAAGTGGGACCCAGAGAAGCATACGGCTATCGAAAAACCTCCGAAGGCGAAGGGAAACAAGTCAGAGGAAGAAGATGTCCTGCGCGTGGAGACCGCGCTCGTCGTCTGTAACTTCCTGGTCCTTGATAAGCAGGGGCGATCCGTACTGGGGCTCTCCCGTGACGACTTCGTCTTGAGCGAGGACGGGCAGCCGCAGCCGGTCGGCATTTTTTCGCTCGGCGAAAATACGACGATACCGCGTTCGATAGTCCTCATCATTGATTACAGCAGCAGCCAATTCCCCTTCATCCAGACCAGCATCGAGGCGGCGAAAACTCTGGTTGACAAACTCGGCCCTTCAGACCTGATGGCGATAGTCACAGACGATGTCGAACTGCTTCAGGACTTCACACACGATAAGGAGAGACTCAAAAAGAGGTTGGACTCTTTAATAAAGAAGGCGACGTCCGGGGGCGGCGGTTTTAGCTTCCAGCGAAATCGTTTTGGCCGCAGCGCCCAGTTCAGCGCACTGATGGCGACACTGAAGGAGGCTTTCGACGACGAAGACCTGCGCCCAATCATCATCTTCCAAACCGACGGCGACGAGTTGGGCCTCTTGCGTGATCCCATCATCTCTCTCTTCATCCCGACACACTTACTGCCTTCAAATTTGCAGAAAGAGCAGCAGAAGATGGCGGCGCGGATGCAACAATATCTGCGGGATGAATTGAAGCCGTTTAGCCTCAATGATGTCCTACGGGCGGCTGAAGCGTCGCGCGCGACGATTTACACGGTCATGCCCGGCTTCCGGCTCATAGGGCTTACTCCGGATCAGCAACTGGAGCAGCTCAAAGCTCATCAGGAAAAAAGTCTTTCAGCCTGGTTCAAGCCGGGGGACAGGGAAAAAGAGAGGGCGCGCAGGGAAGAGCATTTGAGAGACATGCCTGTCGAAGCGGCAAGGTACAATGCCGAGCAATCTTTCAAAACTCAACTGGCCCTGTTGGGCGTGTCGAAGATCACAGGGGGATGGCTGGATTTTCTGGAAGAGCCGTCGCAAGCGCCGGAGATATATTCGCGCATCCTCGCAAACATCAACCAGCGCTACATCATAGGTTATTACCCGACCAACAAGCAGCACGACGGCAAGCGGCGGATAGTGAAGGTCGAAGTGCGCGGTCATCCGGAGTACACGGTCTGGGGGCGCAAGTCTTACTACGCGCCCGGCCCCGAAGAATAACGGTAAGCCGGGCCAGAAAATGATTAGCGCGCAAGGTAATGCCAATCGTTCAGGTCAAAGCTGTGTGCGTCAGCTTATGGGAAGTTGATGATGGCCCATGCGAGGGGATATTCGCGCTTCCGAGGCTTCGGCATGGCGAGCCGCCCGACCCCAAACTTCTCCGTCAAGTCCTCCGACTTATCGAAGAGGGCGACGGGAATCAGCCCGTCGTATTCAAAGCTTTCGATCAAGTACGGAACGCCGCTGCTGCCCAGCACGGATGGACCATCCATGATGTGAAAATGTAGATGCGGCGCAGATGAGTTGCCGGTGTTGCCGAGCAGGGCAAGCTTGTCGCCCTTCCTGACCTTGTCGCCGACACGCACCTTCTGTGACCCTCGCTTGAGGTGCGCGTAGAAGCCGTAGAGGCCGTTGCCGAAGTCCAGCACGATGTGGTTGCCGTCCACGTTCTTGACGTTGATCGTCCGCGGGTCGGGGAGGGCACCGGGCTTGTTGTCGTCTAGCTCGTCGAGCGTCTCGATGACTGTGGCGTCGGCGACGGCGAGGATGTCTGCGCCGTAGTTGGCCCAGTTCTCGTTCCTGGACGGGTCGCCGACGACGAAGTACCCGCCGTCGTTCAAGCGCATCCAGTCGATAGCGAAGCGCTGCCCATTTATGAGCATACCGTTGAGCGGCAGGAAGGAGCTTCGATGTGGGAAGCCCGGCGCGCAGCAGCCGTTGACCGCGGCCCACCCCTTGCCCGCGAGCGGCGGCCCGATGGTGAACGGCCCGGTCGCCGCGACATCGTAAGGCAAGATCATGTACTCAAGCCTGGAGGGCGAGACATCGGCAGGGCTCCCAGCGCCCATCAGGGCTAGGCGGTGTCGAACGAGCTTGGGGGCCTGATCGAGTGAATCGAACGTCAGCTCGATGAAAAGAACCCGGCCGCCGTTCGGCTCAATCCGGGCATCTCTCACAGGCCGGGCGTCCAGAGTGCGTAGCCGCCTCACCAATTCGTTTCCTGAAAGCGAGACGATCAATCGGTTTCCCTCGTCTACTACCTGGACCTGTAGAAGTTTCGCGGGGGCGCGGCGTGTGTTCTGGAACTCGACATCGTAAGCGACGTGGTACTTTCCGTCGGTCCCGCGCACGAAGAAGGTTGGCGGGCCGAGCACTGACGCTACGACCGGCGTGAACGCGTCGGCAATCAACGAGGGTTTGCGGGCATCGTTCGCGCCTGGCGCGCCCGCGCCCTTGTTCCTCTGCTCAAGCTTCCGACGGTTGGCGTCGCCGCGCTGGGCGGGGGCGAGGGCGGATGCGCACATGACGAGGAGGGTGACGGCTAGGATGCGTTTCATGGTTGGGCTCCGTCCTGGAAAAGGCGTGACATTTGATCCGAAGGATAGCCGGGTGAAAAGGCGTAGAAGTGCAGGCTCTCGCGGGGCCAGCCTTTGAATCGCATTTGGCGGCGGGACTCTATAGTAAGTGTCCAATGAAAGCAAGGCTCAAGGCAGGCGTTTTTGCTGGTGGCACAAAGGTGAATGTCAATAACCTCGGAAGGACTTTGATTCAAGCGGTGAGTGCCCGGCAGACTAAGTGAAATTCCGTGTTATAACTTAAAGGCCATGCACAAGGTCGAACGTTTATCGGAAGAACAGGCGAGGCCGCTCCTGCCGAAGTTGGCGGCCCTCTTGCAGGATGCAGTTCACAGCGGCTCCTCGGTGGGCTTCCTTCCGCCTTTAACGTTAGAAGCGGCTGAGGAGTACTGGCTTGAAACCTTGACGGAAGTGGCCCAGGGTAAGCGCGTTCTCCTGGTTTCAAGCGAGGCCGGCGACTTAACCGGCACGGTGCAGCTCGCGCTCGCTACCAGGCAGAACGGCCTGCACCGCGCAGAAGTCCAGAAGCTGCTCGTCCATACGGGCTTTCGTCACCGCGGCATCGCGCGCTCCCTAATGGCCGCGGCGGAAGAAGCCGCGCGCGAGGAGGAGCGCACGCTCCTTGTACTGGACACGGAGCAGGGCAGCGTCGCCGAGAAGCTCTATGAAAAGTGCGGGTACACGCGCTCAGGCGTAATCCCACAGTACGCGCTGACCACCGACGGGTCGTTGATCAGCACGGTCGTGTTCTACAAGTTGTTATAAGGAGAGACGGAATTATTCATTAACCGCGACGCCATGAGCAGCCTGCAACCTACGGATTCAGAGTACGAGAGTCGTGTCCGCGCGAGCTTCGCGCGGCAGCGGGCCATGCAGTTAATGGGGGCGAGCCTCCGGCGCGTCGAGCCGGGTGCGGTCACAATCGCGCTCCCTTACCGCGAAGACCTGACGCAACAGCACGGGTACGTGCACGCCGGCATCATCACCGCGATAGCTGACAGCGCGTGCGGCTACGCCGCTTACACGCTGATGCCCGCCGGCTCGGAAGTTTTAAGCGTGGAGTTCAAAGTGAACCTACTGCGCCCGGCCGAAGGCGAGGAGTTCTTGGCGGAAGCGAAAGTTCTCAAGGCGGGCAGGACTTTGACGGTGACAAGGTGTGACGTCTACTCGCTGGCCGGAGGCGAGGCTAAGCTGGTGGCGACTATGCTGGCGACTATGATCCGCCGCTAACCCTTCGCCCTCTTCGCTGTGAAACTATGGTGCGGCCTGTGCCAAACTTATCCTACATCTCTCCAAAGGCCGTCGTTAAAGAGAGTCCGATTCACGGTCAAGGTCTCTTCGCCGCCGAAGCGATTGCGAAGGACGAGGTCGTTTGCGTCAAGGGCGGCTCCATCATCAACCGTCAGACTCTCGAATCGATGCCGGGATGGTTTCGGTCCGCCGAGATTCAGATCGCCGAAGACCTCTTCATCGCCCCGGTTACGGAAGAGGAGCGCGACGGGAGCATGATTTTCAGCAACCACTCGTGCGAGCCGAACATAGGCGTGCAGGGCCAGATCGTCTTCGTCGCGATGCGCGACATCCAGGCAGGAGAAGAGCTGACGCACGACTGGGCCATGACCGACGATGACGAGAACGAGCATCAATGCAACTGCGGCGCGCAGACTTGCCGGAAGGTCATCACCGGGCAGGATTGGCGTAGACTGGAGTTGCAGGAGAAGTACAGAGGCTACCTCTCCTGGCACCTCGTCGAGAAGATAAAGCAAGGGCGCTAAAGCGTGAACGCGCCACGCCCTGCGCCCCTGCCCGGCGAACGTCTCTCCTGATATAACTTCGGACCTAATCCCTATTCTTGAACTGCTCGTACAGCTCCGTGTGGCGGTTCGTCAGCGGAAGCCTGCGGCCTCTGATGAAGAGGTAGCGAACGTGCGTGCGCGCGTCCAGCAGGTCGCCGTCCGTGATGACCAGGTTCGCCATCTTGCCAGGCTCAATCGAGCCCATGCGGTCCGCCAGGTCCATAATCTGTGCCGGGTAGAGCGTGACGGCCTTGAGCGCCTCCGCGCGCGGCAGGCCGAAGGCCGCGGCCATCCCGGCGTGGAAAGGAAGGTCGCGGACGTTCGCGCCCGTGTCGCCCGTAGAGATGCAGAAGCGCACGCCCGCCTGTTGCAGCCGCGCGGCGTTCTCATATAGCGCGTCGTAGAAATCGTCTTCACGCTGCGGGAGAGTCAACACGCCGGTCAAGACGACCGCGACGTTCTTCTCCTTCAGCAGCGCGGCCACTTTCCAAGCGTCGTTCCCGCCGAGGATGATTGGCCGCAGCTTCATCTCCTCGGCGAACCTGACGGCTCCGCGGATCTCGCTTTCGCGGTTCGCGCGAAACATGACCGAGCGCTCGCCGCGCACAAAGGGCACGAGCGACGCTAGGATGACGTTGCGGTCCGGGCGCGGCAACTTCGGGTCGCGAGCATATGCGTCCTGCGCCTTGCCGTATGCCTCTGCGTCGCGCAAGATTTTTCGTAACTGCTCAATCTGGCGGTCGCGCGCGGTGATGGCCTCGTTGAGGTTCCCCTGTTGGGGGTTGAAAAGGGCGTCGAAACTGAAGGTACTGGCGCGCGGGAAGGTGATGACGAGGGCGGCGGAAGGCATAACGGCCATCTCCGCAGGCGTCGTGCCGTCCAGGTTAATCGCCGCCGCCTGCCCCGAAATGATGCCCCCCGCGGGCATGGTGATCACGCTCGTCACCCCGTTGGTCCGCGCGACGTTGACGTGCGCGCTGTGCGGATTGACGGCCATGATGGCCTGCGCATTCGGGTTCATGTCGCCGACCTCTGCCAGGTCAACCGTGCCTGGCGCGCCGCTCCCGATCTCTATCAGGCCAAGCGACGTCCCGGCGTCAATCATCCCAGGGTAGACGGTCAGGCCGCGCGCGTCTATCTCCTGCGCTCCCGCGGGGGCCGTGGCCGACGAGCCGACCGATTCAATCTTCCCGTCGCGGATGACAACCACGCCGTTTTCAATCTCCGCCCCGCTGACGGTCACGATGCGGGCGTTGCGAATCACGTAAGCGCCGGGCGCGCCGCCACCCGTCTGCTGCACGGTGACGCTCGCGGGCTGCTGTGCCAGAACATTGTCCCTCACCGAAGCAGAGGCGAGTAAGAGGATGACAACGGCGCACATCATTGCGAGCGTAACTCTTACCTTCAACCCCTCGGGTGCTGGAGCGCGCCTGCGCGTCAATGCGTCGTCAGACTGTTTGCTGCTCATCGGCGATTATTCCCCCCGTCCCGTATGTCATCGTCGTCATCACCGTCGGCCGGGCGGCGGCCCCGCGGGCGATCAGTTGGTGGGCCGCCCTGCGCCGGAACGCGATTTGGCTCCGCCTGCTCCAACTGCGCACGCTCGCGCTGCAACTCCGCGCGGCGCGCCTGGTCTTGCTGGCGGTCGAAGAAGACTTCGCCGTCAATGAAGGTCGTCTCGACGCGCGAGTAGACACTCAAAGGGTGGCCGTTCCAGATGACGACGTCCGCGTCCTTGCCCACGTCAATCGAGCCGACGCGCGCGTCTATGCCGAGTTGCTGCGCGGGGTTCATGGTGATGGTTTTTAGCGCCTCCTCCTCGGTCATCTCGCCGTACTTCATAGTCTTGGCCGCCTCTATGTTCAGGCGACGTGCCCTCTCGTCCGAGTCCGAGTTGATCGAGACGTTCACGCCGGCGCGTGTCAGAATCAGGGCGTTGTAGGGAATGGCGTCGTAAGCCTCTATCTTGTAGGCCCAGTCGTCTACGAAGATCGAAGCCCCCGCGCCGTGGCGCGCTATCTCTTTGGCCACCTTGTAGCCTTCGAGCGCGTGCTGGAAGGTGCGTATCTTGAAGCCGAACTCTTCGGCTATGTTGATGAGCATCAAAATCTCATCGGCGCGGTAGCAGTGCGAGTGGACGAAGCGCTTGCCTTCGAGGACTTCGACCAGGGGCTCCATCTGCAAATCCCTGCGCGGCGGAATCAGATTCTTCTCCCCGCGCTTCTGGGCCTCGCGGTATTCGTCCCACGCCGCTTTGTAATCGCGCGCCCGCGTGAAGGCTTCGCGGATGACCTCTTCCACGCCCATGCGCGTGGCCGGGTAGCGGCGCGACTGGGTAGGGATTTGCAGGTTGCTGCGCTTGGGGTTTTCGCCAAGCGCGAACTTGATGCCCGGCGGGGCTCCCACGAAGATGAACTCCTGCGCGGGCCGCCCATACTTGATTTTGACCACTGTGTTCAACCCGCCGATGGCGTTACCGGAGCCGTGCAGGAGGTTGAGCGTCGTCGTGCCGCCGGCCAACTCGCGGTAGAGGTCCGGGTCGGTCGGGTTGAGCACGTCGCTCGTGCGCGCCATAGAAGTCACGGAGAGCGTCAGCTCGTTGATGGCGTCGAGCATAGAGTGTGAGTGGCAGTCAATGATGCCCGGCATCACGAACTTGCCGGTCGCGTCAATCACGCGCGCGTCCGCGGAAGCCTTGAGGTTCCGACCGACGGCGGCTATCTTGCCGCCGCGGAGCAGGACGTCCGCGTTCTCCAGCGTGCCGTGCGAGACGGTCAGAACGGTCGCATTGCGAATCAAAGTCTCGCGCACACCCGCGCCGCCCCGCTGCGGCGCACTACTCTGTGCCAGCGCCGCGCCCCAGGGCATCGCGCCCAAGAGCGCGACCAACAGAGCCGTGGCAATTACTTTTCTCATCTTCATCTCCAATGATTCAAAAGTGATGAGAGAGCAGATGCTAGATGCTGGATACTGGATGCTAGTAAAAGCTCTTACCCGCATCTGACATCTGACATCTGACATCTGCTTTACTCATTACTGTTTTCCAGTCTTATTCCCGTGAAGGTCGTTGAGCCGATCTCGGAGGTGATGGTGCCGGTCATCTGGTTCGCTTTGGCTGTGCCGGCTATCGTCATCTCGACGGTGCGGCCCTGGACGATCGCGTGGGTCGTGAAGCGGAAACCCTCCGCGCCGATCGAGCCGTCGTCTAGTTCGGTCGTGCCGAAAGGGCTCTCTAGTGTGCCGGAAAGACCGGGCCCTTGCTGGCGCAGTTGAAGCGTCCCTGGCACAGTCCGCGCGCCGACCGCAAGCGTCAGTGTCCACGTGCCGGAAAGCTCTGTGCCAGTGCCCGGCGGCCTCGCTGGCTGTGTGCCAGGCGGCGTGGTCGAAGGAGTCGTCGGCGGAGTCGCGGCTGCGCCGGGTCGTGTGCCGCTGAAGGAGCCGGGCGTGCCCCCTACGGTCTGGGCCGTGCCGCGCATCTGGTTGCCGGTCAACGTGCCCGTGAACGTCGCTTCGGTAGTGCGGCCTCCGACCGTGACCGGGACCGTGAAGCGCAATTCGCCGCTCGGGCTCACGGACGCGTTGGCGATTTGGGCCGAGCCGAGCGCGCCCTGAATAGAGCCGCGCAAATTCTCGCCCTCCTGCTGTAGCACCAGCGTGACGGATTGGTCGCCCTCGCCCAGATTGACGTTGAGCGTCCAGGTGCCTGACGCCCCTGCGACAGCGCCGGCGGGAGACGGCGGTGCGGGTTTGAGGTCAACCGGGCGGCCGTCTATGAAAACGTGCGTAATGCGTGCGCTGCGGTCGAAGAGGTCGCCGCGCGTGACGGTCAGGTTGGCGATCTTCCCGACCTCGATTGTCCCGAGCCTGTCGCCGACGCCCAGAATCTCCGCCGCGTTAATGGTCATGGCGCGCAGCGCGTCCTCGCGCGAGAGGCCGTTCTCAATCGCTTTGATGGCGTTGGCCAGGTAGTCCTGTATGTTCGTCATCGCGCCGGACTGGAAGGCGAAGCGTATGCGCGCGGCCGCGAGTCGCCCGGCGGTCTTCGGCGCATCGACGCGGTCGCGCAGGACGCGTATCGGGTCCGGGTCCGCCTCTGGCACAGGAGCCGTCGTGCGCCTCGGGAAATTGAGCGACAGCAGAACGGGTACGTCCCGCAGGCGGTCCGTCACTTTCCAGCTCTCCGCGCCCCCTGAAATAATGACGCGGAGGTTGAACTCCTGTGCCAGGTCGAGCGCGCGGCGTATCTCACGCTCGCTATTGACGTGCATGACGACGGGCAGCTCGCGCGCCAGCACAGGCTGAAGCGCGAGCAGCGACCTGTCCTGGTCCGGGCGGCGCAGTCCCCTGGGGTTGCGCGCGTAAATCTGGTTGGCATCACGCAGGCGGCCGGCGTCCAGGAGCATCTGCCTGAGCGCGGAGAAGACACCCATCAGGCTGGCCGGGTAGATGCCGCTGCGCAGCGGCGTAAAGCCGACGTGCAGGGCAACGGGCGAGCGCACGACCATCTGCTGCGAGGTTTCGCCAGCGAGATTGATGAAGGCGGACTGGCCCAGAAAGATTCCTTCGCGCGGCGCGACGAGCGCGGCCGTCAACCCGGCGTTTCTAGCTGCCTCTAGCTGCTCGCCGCCGGGCTGTATCAGGTCAACCGCGAGCGTCTCGGGCTGTAGGCCGGGCGAAGTCATATTCGGCGTAAAGGCTGCGGCGGCAAGCGACGGCGCGACGGGCGCTGCGCCCGGCCCACGTCTCTCTCCGGGAGAGGGGGAGCCGGAGGGCTGCGGAATGCCGAGCGTCGTATTGGCGTCAATCAACCCCGGATAGACGCTGAGCCCCGTGCCGTCGATGACGCGAGCGTCCGCAGGGGCACTCACGCGCTCGCCGACGGCCGCGATCAGGCCGTTGCGAATGACGACTGTGCCACGCTCTATGACCGGGCCGGAGACCGTATAGATGCGCGCGTTAGTGATGGCGTAAGTGTCCACGCCGTTGCGCTGGGCGCGGACGCAGGGCACCGTGTGCGCCGCGAGGACGAAGAGAGTGAAGGTCGCGCAGATGGTTCGCAGGTGACGGTTTCGCATGATGGCTTCAGAGATGACGGTTTGCAGCTTCAAACGTTAAAGGGGCGAGAGGCTTTTTTAGCCTTCGCCCCCGGCCCAAATTAACTGCGGCTTTTGGATTGGTGGAGGGGCGCTCGGCTTCCCATTACTTTTTAGCGGCGTTCGAGTTGCCGCCGGCCGAAACCTTGAGCTGGTTTTGAACGCCCTTGCTGCCGCCGACACCTTTGGCCGCCGCGTCCGCCTTCTTCACCTGATCCTGGTTGGGGACAGTGCCGCGCAAGGTGATGACGCCGTTGTTGACGTCCACGTTGATGCCGGACTCTTCCAGGTCGTCTGCGGCCATGAGCGCCCCGCGCGTCTTCACCCAGAGCCAGCCGTCAGAGAGGCCCGCGCCGATCTTGTCGCCGGCGTCTTTAGCCTTCTTTGCGAAAGTGTCTTTCGCCTTCTCGTAATCACCCTGGCTGATGTTGGCGTTGTACTCGCCCCTGTTGGCGTTCGCATTGGCGTTCGTGTTGCTATTCGCCACGACGACGTTGGACGAGTTCGTCGTGGTGTTGGTGATGACGACCTTGTTGTCAGTGGCGTCGCCGCCGCCGCAGCCCACGGCAAACGCGGCGAGAACCAAACTCGCGGACAGCCCTGTCAGTCTCTTCATGATTGTGACCTCACTTTTTTCTGTTTAATTCCGCCTTGTAAGGTTAGATAGAGCTTTGGGCCTGCTCAGTCGTGCGTGACGCAGACTGCCGCGCCCTAGAGCCGCACGCTGTCAGAGCAAATTGGTTAAGGGGAACTAAAGCGGGCGTATCTTAAATCAGACTTTCGATTGGACGCAAGAAAAACGGGTGAACCGGCTGGCG
>DATEMM010000439.1:0-24914 GCA_035275605.1 Pyrinomonadaceae bacterium | reverse complement strand
TGATGGAGACGAGGATGGCGAAGAGAATTGCGCCAAGCCACAGGTAAGGCGGCAGCGCGAAGAAGTCCACGTAGGAGGCACCCTGCGGCTGGAGGATGAATTTGTAGGCGAGGCGATTTGCCAGCGCGTCGATTCCCCAGGCCAGTAGAGAGCCGAGCACGCCGCCCGTCAAGCCTATGACGCCCGCCTCGACGAAAAAGATGAGCTTGATCTCCCGGTCCTCAGCGCCGATGGCTTTCATGATGCCGATCTCGCGCGTGCGCTCCAGGATTGACATAATCATCGTGTTGGCGATGCCAAACGATGCCACCAGGAGCGAGATTCCACCGAGCAGCCCGAGAGCCGAGTTGAGGATGAGGAAGACTGTGCGTAGCTGTTCGAGCTGATCCACGATGGAGAAGGTGCCAAACCCCAGGTTGTTAATCCGGTCCCTGACCTCCGTCATCATGATAGGGTCGCCGACGCGCACCACGGCCGTCCCGTAGCCGATGGTCTCTTGCGGGCCGAGCTTGCCGCTCTGGCGCGCCAGCTCCAAAGCCACCTCGCTCATCTCGTCCGGGTGCTCGTCTCGCCAGAGACGCGCGGCCTGGATAGAGACATATATTTCGTAGGCGGGCATCATCCCACGAAAGCGCCTGCCCGTACCGGAGAGCTCGTTCTTCAGAACGCCCGCGACCCGGAACGAGCGCGCGACGAGCGCGTCCGCGGGCGCGCCCTCTTCCGCTTCGTCTTCGAGCGGGATGCCAAAGAAGTTCGGCGCTCCTTCCCCTTCTTCTTCACTTTTCTTCCCCGGCGGCGCGAGCAGTTCTATCGTCTGCCCGATGGCGGCCTCCGGCTTGTCGTAGCCGAACTCTTTCAGGAATCGGTCGTCAACGATGGCTTCGTCCGCGTCCGGCGCGGAGATCATTTTTCCCGCGGAAAAATTCTTGAAGCGCGAAGCGTCGTTCGGCACGAGCGTGCCGCCGATGGTGATGGTTCGCGCGCGCCCGTTGGCGCGAACGTAAGTGACCAGAGAGATATTCGGCTCGATGGAGGCGACTCCGGGCAGGCGCGCTATCTCCGCGATGGCCGTGTCGTCAAGAGGGCGCTCGGGCGGCTTGTCCGGCCCTGGGTCGTCTCGTTTTCGCTCCGGCTGCTTGGCCTGGCTCTGCTCCCCTGGACTTTTATCAAAACCTTCTTCGACGAGACTGGAGAGGCTCTTACCGTAGACAGTGATTTCGTTAAAGAGGTCCAGCTCTTTGAAGCGGCTGACGGTGTTGCGCTGCAAGCCTAGGCCGAACGAGACCATCGTGACGATGACGGCCACGCCCACGAGGACGCCCATCGTCGTCAGGATGGCTCGCAGCCTGGCCTCGCGCAGGTTGCGGAGCGAGAGCCGTAAGATGTCGCGAAAAGACATAAGGTAAAGCAGAATCCAGGAGACAGAATTCAGAATCCGGAAGGAAAGGCCGCAACCCTCTTTCTTTTATTCCGGCTCCTGGCTTCCGGATTCTGACTCCTGCTTTTAATCAAAGACATGATGAACCGCGTCCACGGTCCAGTCGGCCAGGTTGCGCGTGACGACATCTGCGCCGGCGGCGCGCAGCGCCTCTTCCGAAACGGTGTTGGTCACGCCAAGGGTGCGCATGCCTGCGGCGCGGCCGGACTGTATGCCCGGCGGCGCGTCCTCTACGACCAGGCACTCGCGCGGGAGCAGCGGGAGTTGGCGCGCCTCGCGCCGCTTCTCGTTCAGGAGCTCAAGCGCGCGCCCGTAGCACCAGGGGTCCGGCTTGCAGGCGGGCGCGCCCTCCGCGCTGACGATGACCGTGAACGCATGGTCTAGTTTTGCCCGCCGCAGAACGTAATCAATGCCCGCGCGTGTCGCCATGCTGACGACTCCGAGTTGAAAGTGTCTTGAGCAGGCTTTGATGAAAGTGACCGCGCCGGAAAAGAGCGGCAGGTTCTCTTCAATCGCTTTCCGGTGCAGCTCTGCCTCGCGCGCGATGACGATTCTGGCGGCCTCGTCGCCGAGAGGCTTCCCTGCCCGCTCGAAGGCCGTGCGGACGAAAGTCATGTCGTCCATGCCGAGCATCGTCAGGTACTCTTCGGGCGTTTGCGTGATGCCCTCGGCGGCGAGCACTTCCCTGTAAGCTTCCTGGTGGAGCGGCTCATCGTCAATGATGACGCCGTTGAAGTCGAAGAAGATGGCTTGAATCATGAAGCCAGCGCTCTGGTTGCTCAAAATCAACTATGGACTATGCAGAACGAGCGTGATTGTAAGGGCGCGACGCGCTCGCGGGCAAATGCAGGCGCACGGGCAGGGGCCGGCGTGAGTTGAATCGAGGGAAGCCTGGCCGGGCCGCCCTCGATTCACACCACACGGATTGAATGTGCCAGAACTACTTTTGCTAAGGCGTGTTGAACTCGATGGTGATGTTATAAAACTCAAAGCCGGAGAGGGTGACATCCGGGAGCGCCATAACGGGCCCTCCGGAGTTCTGGCCGGAGACCTTGACTACCACGTCCGTGATGTTGCTGGCTACGTTGTTCTTGGCCTTGACCGTCTTAGATCTTCCCATAGGGTCCGTAAAAGTAATCTGGACGTTATTCCTCGCGACGCTCTCTCCGCCGCCGCCGCCGGTGACGATGATGGGAGGGTCGCCTGTCACAACTGGTGGTTTCCTTTTCTGTACAGCTTTCTTCTTTGTGGCCATCTGGGGTTTCTCCTTTGTGAAGGTCAGGTTGGGGCTATCGTTTCACAGCTAGCGTTTCATCCAACTGCTTGCGGGAATACTGCACGTCGGGTCTTTTGGCGTACCTCTCAAAACTCTCGTCCCCCCATTGCTGTCTCATCTCTAAGAGCACGTTGGCGGCGCGCTCAGCGTAACCTATCGCTCTGGCTTCATCGCCAGAGCTGCGGCTGGCGCTCGCCGCCACGAGCAGAGCGCGCCAGAGTGATTCCTGCTGCCCGGCTCGCTCAAAGCTGCCCTGCGCCTGTAGCGCCACCTCCAGGGCACGGCCCGCGTCCTTCGCCTCCAACAGGGCGCGTGCGAGCGCCAGTTGAGCGCTAGAGATTAGACGTGGATTGCCGGTCCGGTTGGCAGCTTCCAAGGCTTCGTCACACAACTTTGCCCCTTCAACACCAGCGCCCGAGAAGGCGCTGGCCATCCCGAGCGTGGATTTCGCTTCGACAATAACCTCCTGCTGGCTACCGGCCAGGTCGAGCGCCTGCTTCGCCCTGGCGCGCGCCTCCTGAAAGTCGCGCTCGCTCAGGGCCAACTGCGCGTACCGCAAATTAATTTCGGCCAGCAGGGATTTGTAGCTGCTTTCGGGGCGACTGGCCGCGTCGAAAGCCTGGCCGAGGGCGTCTCGCGCCCCCGCGTAGTCACCTAATTTCCAGAGGACGTTGCCGCGGCTGATGAGGTCATACTCGATAAAGAATTTGGCGTTCAGCGACTGGTTGATCCTGTAGCTTTCATCGTAGTGACGCAGGGCCTCCGGGTACTGCTCGCGGTAAGACAAGGTGGTGCCGATGCTGCTTTGCGCCGAGGCGACCTGCGAGAGATCGCCGACCGCCTCGCCCAGTTGCAACTGCTGGCGGAAGGCGTCGAGGGCGCTCACGTAGTCACCTTTAAGGCGTGTCGCGCGCCCGAGCAGCAGGAGCGCCTGCGAAGTCTCCTTGCGCCAGCGTCCGGACTGGAAAATCGCCAGCGCGGATTCGGCATAACTGGTCGCCCCGGCGGCGTCACCCTGCTCGTAGCGCAAGCTCGCGAGCATGACTGATGAGCGCGCCTCGGTGTAACGGGCCTTGTACCTTTGTGCCAGTTCAAGCGACTGCTTGAAATACTTTTCCGCCTCATCGTAGTTGCCGCCGGCGAAGTAGGTCGTGCCAAGATCGAGCAGAGCGCGCGCGTTCAGATTCTCCATCTCGCTGGTTCGGGCGAGGTCCGCGGCCTGCCGCGCGTAGCTCTGCGCCTGCGCCATGTCGCCTTCTAGATTGGAGAGGCTGCTGAACTGTAAGAGCGTTCGCACCTCCTGGTACGTGTTGCTCGTGGTCCGGCAGAGTTCCAGGGCTCGCTGCAACTGCTGGCGTGCCTCCCTGAACTTTCCCGTCTGCACCAGGAGCGTGCCGCGCTGGTAGAGGACTTCCGTGAGGCCCTCGTAGTTGCTGAGCGCCTGGTAAAGCGATTCGGCCTTTCCGAGCGCGGCGTTCGCCTCCGCCTGATTCTGCTTGCGCCCGTAAAGGATGCCCGCGCGAAGGTATGCTGTCGGGTACTGCGGGTCTAGTTTGCTGGCTTCGACGAAGCTCTCGATGGCCTTGTCAACGTCTTCGCTCTTCTCATAGGCGCGGCCCAGGTCAACGTAGGCGAAGGGCTTCTCCTTCTCCGGGACACGGCTCACGACTTCGCGGTAGCTTTCGACCGCCGACTTGAAGTCGCGCGAGGCGATGGCCGTGACGGCTTGCAGGTAGAGCGCGTCGAGCGGTTGCAGCGTTGAGCGGTCGGGGACTAGCCGCGCGACGGCCAGCAACTGGTCCTTGGCCTTGTCCGCGTAATCCATCTCCATCCAGGCTTCGGCCAGGCGCGCGTGTGCCAGCGCGTACTTGTCGTCGGCTCCGACGGCAAGCTCCAGCGCCTTGCTCGCCTTGAAGTACGTGCCGTCGCGAAGGGCATTCGTTCCCTCCGCATACCAACGCTGGGCGTCCGGCGAAGGCTCGTGCGGCGCCGTTCTCAGGGCACGCGTGATGCCCCAGATTGCGCCTCCCAGGATGACGAGGCCGAGGAGGACGACGCCCACCGGAAGGTGCGGGCGGCGGAAGATGTCCGAGATGGTGGAAAGCGCGCTCAGGCGCGAAGCGCCGTGCGCGGGCTCAATGCGTTTGACCGGAGCATGGCTCAAACCCTTCAGGGAATCCCTGACGGCCTCCAGGTCTTCGATCAACTCCGTGGCGGATTGATAACGCTCGTCCGGCTTCTTGGCCAGCGCCTTGAGCGTGATGCGGTCCAGTTCCGCGGGCACGCGGCTGTTGATGCTGGATGGCGGTTTCGGGTCGTCGCGCATGACTCGCGCGGCGATCTCCATAACGCTCGACCCGGAAAAGGCCGCCTGACCCGCGATGCATTCGTAGAGCACCGCGCCGAGCGCGAAGATGTCGCTGCGCGTATCGACGGGCGCGCCGAGCGCCTGTTCCGGTGAAAGGTAGAGCGGGGTTCCGACCACCATGCCGCTCTGCGTGCGCGTGGCGAGCAGAGTGCGCGCGTCCTGGTCCACATCCTGAAACTGCTCGTTCAACTGCTTGGCCAGCCCGAAGTCCAGCACCTTGACTTGCCCGCGCGCGTTGACCATCACGTTCGACGGCTTGATGTCGCGGTGGACGACGCCGTGGTGGTGCGCTTCGTCTATCGCCCTGGCGACGTCGCACATGATCTCGACGGCGCGCAGGAGTGTGACGTGCCCGCCGGAAAGGAGTTCGTTCAGGGAGTCGCCCTTAACCAGCTCCATGACGATGAAGGGCTGGCCCGTTGCGGTCTCGCCGTAGTCGTAAAGGGTCGCGATGTTCGGGTGCGTGAGTTCCGAGACGGCGCGCGCCTCTCTGAGGAAGCGCGCGTGATAATGATGCTTGTTCGCCGTGTGGTGCGGGAACTTGATGGCGACGCGCCGTCCGAGATGCGTGTCTTCGGCCACGTAGACAAACCCCATCCCACCTTCGCCGAGTTTTTCGACTATGCGGTAATGGGAGACTGTCTGCCCAATCATGGTTTTACTGTTTCCCGGAAGCGTTGTAGAGAAAGTGGCGATGAAAACAACGTGGGCGGCAGGGTGCGGCCTCTGGTCGGGCTTCTCGTTCAGATTCCTGACGGCTCGGCATACTACGCCAAACCCAGGCCCCATTCAATCAAAATCAGTTATCGTCTGCTTAAACGCCACATGCGCCTAGACTGCTTCGTCGCGGCCAGGATTGCCCTCTGAGTGTGCCTCATTGCCGCCGATCTTTTCAGCGAGCTGTCTGTTCTGCTTTTCAAAGAGGATGGGCAGGCGCTCGCTTTCGAGGACGTCGAGGCGGCGTAGGATTTCGGCGAGCGAGAGTTCGTTCTTGAGGTTGACCTGATAATCCAGGTCGGCTCGGAGGCGGTCTTTTTCGCCCTGCCGGTTCTGCGACATCATGATGATGGGGGCCTGCACGCCAGCCAGGACGCCGAGGATGAGGCCGAAGAGTTGATAGGGGTAAGGGTCAACTTCGCTTCTGGGTATCAGCCAGGAGTTGAGCACGATCCAGAGGATGAGGATGACGGCCAGAAGGGCTATGAACATCCAGCTCCCGCCGAAGTTGGCGATGCGGTTGGCGAGTTTGTCCCCGACGGTCAGGCGCGCGTCCTCCTCCTCGTTGACGTTGCGCGAGACGCGCTGGCGCAGCAATTCGTCCGTGCGTCGCAGGCGGTGCGTGATGGCGCTCAGCATCTTGAGGGCGACGTCCGGGTTGTTGCGCACGAAGGCCAGGAAGTTCTCGCGAGAGAGAATTGCGAAGCAGGCGTCCTCGATGACGGTTGCGTCCGCCGAGCGCGGCTTGCCGTCAAGGAGGGCCATCTCGCCAAAAAAATCTCCGCCCGCGAGTTCCGCCAGCGTGACGTTGCTCCCGTCCGCGTCCCTGACGCTGATACGCACGCGCCCGTTCTCGATCAGGTACATCGAATCGCCCGAATCCCCCAGCCGAAACAAGGGCGTTCCGCCGCGCGCCTCGCGAATCACCAACAGGTTTCGCAACTCGCTGGCCGCCCCGTCGTCGAGCGAAGCGAACAGCGGCACCGAACGCAACTCCTCCAGCGTTATCACGCGCGACACACTCATGGACATAAATTTTTCTCCGAAAAATTTAAGTGATGAGTAATGAGTAACGAGATGCCGGATGTCAGATGTCAGATGTTAGTCAAAGCTTTTACCAGTATCTAACATCTAGCATCTAATATCTGCTTTACTCATTACTTATCACTTTTCCGTCCTTCATCAGAATGATGCGGTCGGCGAAGCGCGCGGCGAGGTCGCGGTCGTGCGTCACCATGACGATGGTGAGCTGGTCGCGCGCGACCATGCCGCGCAGGAGGCCGAGCAGCTCTTCGGCCCGCGTCGAGTCCAGGTTGCCCGTCGGCTCGTCGGCCAGCAGCACGCGCGGGCGGTTGGCTAGAGCGCGCGCGATGGCCACGCGCTGCTGCTCGCCGCCTGAGAGTTCCGACGGGCGATGCGAGGCGCGCTCCGAAAGGCCGACTCTCTCCAACAACTCCTTCGCGCGTTTGTTTCGCTCGGAGAGCTTGCTGCCGCCAAACGCCAGCGCGAGGCCGACGTTCTCGGCGGCGCTCATCGTCGGAATCAGGTTGAAATTCTGGAAGATCATCCCGACCGAGTGGCGGCGGTAATGCGCCATCTCCTTCTTCGTGAAGGGGGCCAGCGAGTTGCTCTCGAAAAGCACTTCGCCTTTGGTCGGACGATCCAGGCCGCCGAGCATGTTCAGGAGCGTGGATTTACCAGACCCGGACGTTCCCTGAATCGCCACGAACTCGCCCTCGCCCACGCCGAGCGAGACGCCGCCGAGCGCAGCCACTTCCGTGCTTCCCATCTGGTAGATTTTCGAGACCTCGCGGGCCTCTAACAGTGCCGTCATAGTAAACAGGTGCCCCCCGGTGAAAAGCTTTCACGCGTCGATTGATATTCCGACCGGGCTGAGAACTTTAACACGAGTCCGGCGGGCGCGTTGCCCCCATCGCGCGCCGAACATTTTTCCCTATACACCGGGGGACGATACCCATATAATGGCGGCCCATACAGCCAGGCAAGTAAGCTATTATATTTTCTCAGACGTTTGGGCTTCATCAGTCAGCTCACGGACAGAAAGGATTTTTCCGAGATGTCACAGCAATACCCGCCGGGAGGCGGGCCTCCGCCGGGCCAGCAGCCTCCATATGGGCAACCGCCGCAGCAGCAACAGCCTTACGGCCAACAACAGCCGCCCTACGGCCAGCCGCCGCAACAGTACGGGCAGCAACCGCCGCCCTACGGCTACCCGCAGCAGCAGTACCAGCCGGGCTACGCGCCAACGCCAGCGCCCGTGGTCGAGGCCGACGGTTTCGAGCGGAGCTTGAGCCTGATCTGCTATCTCTGGGTCGCCCTCGGAATCGCCCTCGGCGGGTCAAGCGTGCTCGAATTTCGCAACTTCGGCCGTTTCAGCTTTATCATCAACCTGGCCGCGCTGACCATTCTGCTGCTGCCGCTCGCGGCGCAGGCAGCCGCCGGCGAGAGCCAGTTGGTACGCTTCCACGCCAAGCAGGCATTTCTCATCGCCGCATTCTATCTCATCGCGCGCTTCGTCGCGGGGCTCATCTTCCTCGTCAACGATGAGAACGTGCAGGCGATTGTCGGCAATCTGCTGGTTGGTGCGGTGCAGGTGCTCTTCGTTTACCTGGCCGTGGTGGCAGGGGTCCGCGCCTTCTTCAAGCGTGAGCTTTATCGCGCGCCGGTGGTCGGCGGCATGGTGAGATAGTTAGCGCCCGCGTTTTCGGCCTAGAGCCTCTAGACGTTCGAGTGTATGGCGCGCTCGCCCTCCGTGACACAGCTCGCGGGGCGGACGCGCCATAACTCAAACTGCTCCTCGTCAAAGCCCTTCAACATCACCTCGAACCGGCTGGCCGTCAGCTCCGACTCCGGCCCGTCGAGCATCTCCGCGACCTCCGGATCGGCGTAGACCGCAGACGAGACCACCACGTCGCCGCCCGACGACAAACCTTCCAGACGCGCGGCCATGTTGACCGTGCAGCCGAAATAGTCGAGCCTCCCGTTGAGCGTGACGGCGATGCAGGGCCCTGTATGAATCCCCACCTTGAGCAGCAGCGGGCGCTTATCCGCCGGCGGCGAGGCGAGCACCTGCTGCGCTGCCAGAAATGCGCGCAAGGCCCCGGCCGGGCGACGAAAAACTGCCATCACAGCGTCGCCTATGGTCTTGACCATCGCCCCGTCCTCTTCGGCTATGGCCTCGCGCAACACGTCGAAGTGGTTCATCACGCAGCCAAAGGCCGGCGCGTCTCCGATCTCCCTGTAAAGCTGTGTCGAGCCGCGCAGGTCCGTGAAGAGAACCGTCAACGTGCCAACCGAAATCTGCTCGCCCGGCCTCAGCGCCTCGTTGGCGAAAAGGTCGCGGAAGACTTGCAGCGCAGTCACCTCCGCGGCGGTCGCGGCCTGGTCGCTCCAAGCCATGCGCTCCAGGACGAAGAACTGCTCCCTGTCGGTGGCGTTCTCCAGCCTTAGCTTCGGCATGGTCGTCAGAGACAACTCTTCCTCGGTCCAGCCTTCGTCGGAGGCGCGCAGCAGAGCCTCGGACGACCCTTCCTGAGAAGCCTGTAAATACTGCCCGCCCGCAAGCTCGGAGCTGCGCAGCCTGTAGCGCCCTCGTTCTAGCGGCAGCTCCAGCTCGCGCTTCATTCCAGGCGAGAGCAGTTGCTGGAGAATGATGTGCGGCGTGACCTGCGGCCCGCCGACGCAGAATTGCAACCCCTCTACGATTCGCACCGAAGGGTTCGGGCGAAAGGTCAACTCCACCGCGCGGTCAAAGTTGATCGTAAAGTCTACGTCGCAGGTGTCGCAATAGACTTCGGATTGAATACCCGTCAGCGAGCGAGAGCTCTGCGCAGAGCCGCGGCAGTGCGGGCAGATCATCTCCCATTGCAAATCCAGGAGACCGGCGCGCGTCGCCCAGAGGCAGACTTCCAGAACGTCCCGGCGCGCAAGGCCCCAGTAATCGGCCAGCGCGTGCGAGCGTATGCGCGCGAGCGTGATGTCGTCCGCCTGCTCGATCATCTCGGCCAGTCGATTAACTATCTCGGGGTTTGCGCCCTGATTGATGAGACGTTCGCTCAAGACCTTGAGACGCGCCTGGCCGCCCTGCGCGAAGTTGGCGGGTGAAGGTTGGTAAAGCTGGGGCTTACCGCTCCTTATCTCTTCGTCGTAGCGGCGGAAGATTTCGCCGAAGCTGCGTTTGGAGAGGAGGCCAATCTGGACGGGGATGGCGGCGCGGCCCAGCAGATTGCGCGGCTCGGCCCAGACCTCGTAAATGAGTTTCGTACCGCCGTCAGTCCGCTCGCGCAGTTCTGCCTCGACGCGCATCTCTCTGACAGGTCCTTTGGTGTAGCGACGGACGACGCCGAAGCGGTAGGGACGAATCCATTCAAAGGGCTGCTCCTCCCACTCGACCGGGATGCCGAATTTGGTGAGGCGCAGGCGGCGCGCGTTTCCCTCTGTGCCTCGGACTTCGACAGCCGGCACGCCCGCGTCACGATTGAAGCGGTTGGTATCGGCCACGAGCGGCCACAGTTCCTCCGGGCTACTCTTAAGGTCGAATTCCCAGCGGTAATGGAATGCAGGCATAAAAAAAGTGGTCAGTGGTCAGTGGCCAGTGTTCAGTTAAAGACAAAAACTTATCGTCGCCGGTCTGCTGTTTTTACTGACCACCGACCACTGACCGCTGACCACTGCCTTCACACTTCCTTGTATTCCGAGTTGACGTCTTCGTCCGACGAGGCGACGCGGTAGTTCTTTGACTGCTTCTGCTTGGTAATCAAGAGATCGTCTTTGGTCTTCAAGAGGTCGGCGCGTGAGTAGACAGAGAGTTCGAAGTTGTAGCCGTGCGTGATGGCGTCCTTCGGGCAGGCCTCGACGCAGTAGCCGCAGAAGATGCAGCGCCCGTAGTCTATGTTGTAGACCTCCGCGAAACGCTCGTCCACGCCCGTGCGCTCGGTCGGCGGGCGCGGGTCGTCTTTGGCCACGATGTAGATGCACTCGGACGGGCAGGCCGCGGCGCACAGGAAACAGGCGACGCACTTCTCTCTTCCCAACTCGTCCACGTGCAGGAGGTGCTGCCCGCGATAGCGCGGCTGGAGCGTGACGGGCTCGTCCGGGTACTCCACCGTCCACTTCTCCTTCGGGATGTAAGAGAAGGTGACGCCCATGCCTTTAAGGATCGCCTTCGTTGACTGGATCACATCGCTGATGATTGACATATGAAACTCTCCACCGGATTAATTACGCCGATTATGATGGGAACGCAACTCCCTGGCGCACATCCCCCGTCTACTGAATCACAAAATTATAAGTGAGGACGCCCGTCACTTTGACGGGCTGCCCGGAAAGCAGCGTCGGCGAAAAGCGCGCCTGGTAAGCCGCCTGCACCGCCGCCTGCTGCAACAAGGGATGGCCGCTGACGGCGCGCGCCGAAGTCACCTTGCCCGTCTCGTCCACAGAGACCTGTACGATGACTGTGCCAGAGGCCCGCGCCGCCCTGGCGACTGGCGGGTACGGCGGCGCAGGCTTACTGATGGCCTTGCCGTTGAGGACGCCGCCCGAGATAGGCCCTTTCGGCTTCGGCGCGGGCGTCTCAGCGGGCGTCGGGGGCGGCTCGTCCTTCACGCCCGGCGAAGGCGTCTGTTTAGGCGAGGGCGTAGGCTTCGGAGTCGTGGAAACCTGCTCGGGCGTCCTGCCCGTCTGCGCCGCGCCGGGTGCGCCGCCCGCGGGCTCTGTCGTCGTGCCGAGCGCCGGGACTTCTCCCTGGCCCGGCTGGCCTGTGCTCGAATTGGACGGGGACGGCGCGCTGTTAGACTGGTTGACGGTCTGCGCCGTCTGAGAATTCTCCGGCCCGTTGTTTCGCGTCAGGATCAAAGCGATGACGATGCCTGAGAGTCCAAGGATCAATGCCGCCCCCAGAATCCAGGGCAGCGCACTCCCCTTGCGCGCGGGAGGAGTTGGCACAGCTTCCCTTGAGCCTCCACGCGTGGACCGCACCGGGGCGGCATTAATTTCTTCGCCGGGCAAGACCTCTGTCGGAGCCTGATGCGTCAGGCGCGCGGCGGGAATCCGCATCGTCGCGCCCGGCTCAGACGAAGCGGCCGGGGCGCTCGTGAGCGGCGTCCCGTCGTCAAGACAGAAGCTCATAGCGTCGTCCGCGTAGGTGCGCTGGCATGAGGGGCAGATTTTCATTCGTCCGACTCTTATCTCTCTTGGGATGACCTCTATTTTACTTGAGACGCCTGCGAACTGATAGCCTGCCAGCGCCCGTCGCGCCAGAGGAAGGTGTCCGTGAAGCGGAACCTCAGCACCTGCCCCCCGGTGGATTTGGCCGTATTCAATCCTGTCAGGACGACCGTGTCGCCCGCCAGACTGATCTTCAAGTCACTCAACTTGAGCGAAGCGATTAAAGGCTCAGGCTCAAGGGTGGCCAGAAGCTCTTTCTTACTTTTGACGGACCCGTCTGCGCCCACGCCCCTGAACTCGTCCGCCAGAATGCGCCTGACCGCAGCCTTGTTGCCCTTGATGTTGGCGTCGTTCCACTCGTATTCAAGCGCCGTCAACTGCGACAAGACGAGGTCCGGGTCCGTCGGCGCGGCGTCAACGTCGGCGGTAGATTGATTCGAATTTCGGTTGGTGCTCCGGTTCGCGGGCGTCTTGTCCGGCGTGCCGCCGGTCTCATTACTGCTATTGCTGTTAACCAGCGTCCGCGCCTCGTTGGAAGAGCCGCGCGAGGCTATGATGGCCCAGACGACTACGATTGCGCCGAGCAGTAAAACCACCAATCCGCCGACGACCCACGGGGTAGAGTTTCGCCTGCGCAGCAAGGGCACGGGCTGATGCGCGTGCGGACTCCAAGCCTGCGGGTTCCAGCCCGGCGTTGGTGTTGGGCCGGCGTGGTGAGCTATTCCTTGTGGCTCAGCCGCGGCGCGCGGCGGTGGCGTCGGCGTCGCCGGGTAACGCAGCGTCGCCTGGTTATCGTCGCCCAGAGTGGACGTATTCTCGTTGCGAAGCGTGGCCTGGAATTCATTGGGCAGTGTGGCCTGCGGGTTGAAAGGCGCAACGTCCACGAGCGCCGCGCCGTCGGTCAGGCAAAAGCCCAGCGAATCGTCCGTGTAAGTGCTCTGGCATGTGGGGCAGCGCTTCATACCCGGCCCACCTCCTCATGATATTTAAGGGTGACAATCACCAGAGCGCCGGGGCGGCCTCTTTTTGCTCAAACCAGTTCGAGCTGGCTGAAAAAATAGGCAATCTCAATCGCGGCGTTCTCTTCGGAGTCGGAGCCGTGGACGGCGTTCTCGCCCATAGAGCCGCCGAACTCTTTTCTGAGCGTGCCATCGTCCGCCTTCGCAGGGTCGGTCGCCCCCATCAAATCCCGCCAGGCTTTGACCGCGCCCTCCTTCTCCAGGGCCATGACAACGCAAGGCCCGCCAGACATGAACTCCGTCAACTCCTGGAAGAACGGGCGCTCGCGGTGAACCGCGTAAAAACCTTCAGCTTCTTCGAGCGTCATGCTGATCAATTTCATCGCGCGAAGGTGAAAGCCCCCATCCGTGATGCGTTGGATGATTGACCCGACGTGATTTTTGCGCACCGCGTCGGGTTTGATAATTCCGAAAGTTAGATTGCCCATCGTTTGTCCTTCTTCTATGAATTTAGTTTTTAGACTGCTTCTGATTACACCGCAAGCAAACCGGCACGTTCAGCACCGAGTAATTTTTCTCGACCTTGAAATTGTCGAAAACGATGTCGCTGATTTTGCTGTTGGAGACGCGAATGTTTGCCGCGCCTTTCGGCAGGTCGAATTTGAAGTACCCGTAAGCGTTCGAAAAGGTTTGATAGACTCTGCCGTCCGCGCTCGTCGCTTCAATCTTCGCCTCTCCGAAAGGCCGCTTGTCTTCGTCGAAGACTTTCCCGTGCACGGTGAACAATCTTTCGAACGCGGCCCGCTGGGTTGAGCCTGCCGGGCGCAACCTCAATTCAAAACTCTGCACCTCGCAGATGGGGAAACTGAATTGCCGCTCGTAAGTTTCAAAGCCCTCGGCCGAAGCCTTGAGCAGGAAGATGCCCTGAACAGTCGCGCCGGAGGCTTCAGCCATGACCTGATGTGCCCCGTCCATGGGGAGCACTTTCGTCGGGGTGTCCTTACCTTTCCCGCTCAACCCGGACACTTCGAGCCTGGCATTTTCGACGTTCTTGCCCGCGCCGTCGCGAACATAGATTTTCAACCCGTAGGCGCAATCTCTTTGGGCTCGCGCGCCTGTGCTCAAACTCAAAACGAATAGTATCAGGACTAAGACTCTTCCTGGGATTTGCGGCTTCGGCATAGGTAAGTCTCGAAGGGATTTTCAACTCATCCCGAACTTTTCTCTCAGCTCTTCGTCAATGCGGCGCGGGCGAAAAGTTTTCGAGTCGAGCGCGCACCAGATGCTCTTGGCCTGGACCAAGACCTGTTCGCCGCGCCGTATTTCCGTGAACCGCTCGCTTTTGACGGCCCAGGCTTTGCCGACCCAGGTGCTGACGGTAATCTCCTCGCCCGCGAAGGCCGGGCGCAGGTAATCAATCTCGTGCCGGAGGACGACCCAGGTCACGCCTGCGAGTTGTTCAGGCGTGGCGGAGCTGTGCCAGTGGGCCACGGCCACGTCCTGAATCCATTGCACGTAACGGACGTTATTAACGTGGCCCTGCCGGTCTATGTCGTCCGGCCCGGTGACGAATGAGTGCTCGAACTTCAACACGAATCAAACGAATTCGACGCGAGTGCTGGCGAAAGCTGAAAGTAAGAAGTTCCACCGGCCAGCCCTTTGTCGGACGGCGTCAAACTATCAATCGTCAAGATGGGCGGCTCGTGAGTGCGCGGCGGCGGCCAACGACTCCACGGCCTTCGAGAGCCGCACGAGAGCTTCCTCGGTCCGCAATTGTGCGTCGGCGAGCGCCGCGATCTTGTGTTCGGAAGCGGCCTGCGCCTCAGCGAGCTCTTTCACGCCCGCTTCCTGATTGGCCTCGGCCTTGAGCGCGAGCTGGGTCAGCAGCTTGATCGCCTGTTGCACATCGGCGACACTCCATTCGAGCTTACTCACGCGCCTGTCTTCGTCAGCCATAGCACTTTTAGGCAGTCGCCCCCGCGCCGAGCGCCTCTTTCATCGCCGCGCCGATGTCCGCGGGCGACTTGACCACGTGAATTCCCGCCTCCTCAAGCGCCTTCATCTTTTCCGACGCGGTGCCCTTGCCGCCGGCGATGATCGCCCCGGCGTGGCCCATGCGGCGGCCAGGGGGCGCTGTCTGCCCGGCGATGAAGGCGACGATGGGTTTTTTGACGTTCTCTTTGGCGAAGGCCGCGGCGTCCTCTTCGGCGGAGCCCCCTATCTCGCCGATCATCACGATGCCGTCGGTTTCATCGTCCGCCTCGAAGAGCGCGAGCGCGTCCGTGTGCGTCGTCCCGACGATGGGGTCGCCGCCGATGCCGATGGCCGTGGACTGGCCCAGGCCGAGCGCGGTCAACTGTCCGACCGCTTCATAAGTCAACGTCCCGGAGCGCGAGACGACGCCGATGCGCCCCTCCTTGTGAATGTGGCCGGGCATGATGCCGATCTTGCACTTGCCGGGCGAGATGATGCCCGGACAGTTCGGGCCGATGAGCCGCGTCTGCTTGTCGGCCAGATACTCTTTGACCTTGACCATATCGAGCACTGGAATGCCTTCGGTGATGCAGACGACGAGCGGCAGTCCGGCATCGGCCGCTTCCATAATGGCGTCGGCGGCGAAGGGCGGCGGGACGTAGATGACGGAAACATTCGCGCCCGCCTCTTTCACGGCGTCGCTGACGGTGTTGAAGACGGGTATCCCCTCGTGCGTCGTCCCGCCCTTGCCAGGCGTCACGCCGCCCACGACGTTCGTCCCGTACTCGACCATCTGCTTCGTGTGAAAGGTGCCCTCTTTGCCGGTGATGCCCTGCACCACGAGCCGCGTATTTTTATCAACCAGAACGCTCAATTGTCTGCTCCTTTTATAAGACAGTAATAGGTGATGAGATGCTGGATGCTAGATGTCGGTGAAAGCATTTACCAGCACCTAGCATCTGCTTTCCTCTTTACTCATCCCTGTTTTTTTCGCGCAGTATAGCATGGGCGCGCGGCGGCGCTCCAAGCGGCTCTCATTCGAGCTCGACTTTGTCGCCGTACTGCGGGACTTCGACGCGCCAGCCGAAACGCTCCGCGATGTGATCGCGCATGGCCTGGGCCGCTTCCGGCTCGCCGTGCGTGTTGAAGACGGCGCGCGGCGGCGAGGGTATGCCTTCCAGCCAGCGCAGGACCTCTTTCCAGTCGGCGTGCGCCGAAAAACCTCCGATGCGCTCGATCCGGCAGCGCACGGGCACGAATTGGCCCATGATTTTCACCTCGCGCTCGCCGTCCAGGATTCTGCGCCCGGTGGTCCCGGCGGCCTGGTAGCCGACGAAGACTATGGTCGCGTTGGGGTCTGGCAGGATGCGGCGCGCGTGATGCAGAACGCGCCCGCCCGTCATCATGCCTGAGGCGCTGATGATGACGCGCGTGCCCTCTTCATCGTTCAGGCGCTTGGACTCTTCGCGCGAGGAGGCCGTGACCATCGAGTGCGTGCGAAGAGGATGACGGCGGCGCGCGAGCACGCTCGCGTAAGCCTCGTCCTGCTCCTCTGTGCGGTGGCTGTAAGCCTGCGTCGCGGCTGCGGCCATAGGAGAATCGACGCGCACGGGCAGAATCGGAATCCGCTTGGCTTCCTCCAGCTCGCGAATCAGGTAGATCAGCTCCTGCGTCCGCCCGATAGCGAAAGCCGGAATCAGCACAGCCCCTCTGCGCCCGACCGCGTCGTTGATGATTCGCGTGAGCGCGTCCTCAGGCTTTTCCGTATCGTGCAGGCGGTCTCCGTAAGTTGATTCGACCAGGAGATAGTCACAAGCGGGCGGGCGCTCCGGGTCGTGAATGATCGGCTGGTCGTAATGGCCCAGGTCGCCGGAAAAGAGCACGCGCCTGCCCTTCCCGTCCGTGCCCGCGCCGTCAATCTCGACGAGCACGAGGCTAGACCCCAGGATGTGCCCGGCGATGCGAAAGCCCGCGCGAATGCCGGGTGCGACCTCGCGCGCCTCGCCTGTGTTCTCCACCGGCTGAATCAACTGGATGGCGGCGCGCGCGTCTTCTTCCGTGTAGAGCGGCAGCGCCGGCTGGTGTTTGGTCAGGTTGTGGCGGTTGCGGTACGCGGCGTCCTCTTCCTGGAGCCGGGCCGCGTCGGGCAACAGTATTTTCAAAAGGTCCGCCGTGCCGCGCGAACAATAGATTGGATTGTCGAAGCCCTGCGCGACGAGGCGCGGCAGGTAGCCCGTGTGATCTATGTGCGCGTGCGTGATGAGCACGGCGTCCAGGGATTTCGGGTCAAACGGCGGGTCCTGCCAGTTGCGCTCGCGCAGCTCTTTCAAGCCCTGAAACAGCCCGCAATCAACCAGCACGCGCCCTCTGCCGCCCTTAATCAAATACTTCGAGCCGGTGACAGTCCCCACTCCGCCCCAGAATTCCAGCGTCGCCATGAAGCCTCCAATAAATTGTGCTGTGCGAACAATTCAGATTCTACACGCGGCGCGCTGGATAGACGAGCCGGAGACGGGCCTGGGCCGGGAAAGTAGATTGCAAATCCGTGCCCGGCCAAACGTCTCGGACTATGATGTGGCCGGTGCATAGAAGCGACCAATCCCGGCTCTTTGTTAAGGTCAGATGAAGATGAAAAGGACAATGAAGATGTTTACGCGCTTTCCTCGTCTCGAAGGGCTGCGGGCTTTTGCCTTCGCCCTGGCTTTACTACTCGTCTACTTCTCAAGCGCAACGGCGCAGCGGCAGTCAACGGAGAAGACAGAGCCTTTGACGGTCGGCTCTACCATCACCAGTATCCTCTCGGTCGGCGGGAACGCCTTGACGGAAGCTACACGGCTGCTCCAGTCGGACCCCTACTGGCAGTTTCGCAATGCCAGCTACTCGAACGCGGGCGTGATGAGCGAGCGGGACGAGATGCGTCTGGGCAACCAGCTCAACATAGAAGTTGGGAAGCGGTACACGATCATCACAGACGGTCAGGCGCGCATCAACCGCATCGGGCAGCGAGTGGCGCGGGCCAGCCTGCGCCCTGGGCTGACCTATCGCTTTCACGTCATCCGCGACAAAGAGATCAACGCCTTCTCCGGCCCAGGCGGCCACGTCTACGTCACGACCGGGCTCATTAACCTGGCCGACGACGACGAGCTCGCCTCCGTGCTTTCGCACGAAGTCAGCCACATCGTCGCGCGCCATAGCCTGAAGACCATACAGCAGTCGCAGACCCTGCGCGGGCTGGCCGACCTCTTCGGGTCCGTGACTGGAATCGCGGGCGACACGGCGCAGGAGTTTGGCACAGCCGCCGCGCGTATCGCCGCCAGCGGGCTGCTCGCCGTGCACAACCGCGAGGAAGAGCGCGAGGCAGATTTTCTGGGCGTCCACGCGATGGCGAAGGCCGGGTTCGACCCACAGGGCATGGTCAGGATGTTCCAGAAGATTCAGGGCGTCGGAGAGCGGGACAGAGATCTCCTCGGCTCCCTCTTCGCCGACCACCCAGACGTAGACGAGCGCATAGAGAACACGCGCTACGAAATCAAACGAATGAAATGAAAGAAGTGATAAGTGATGAGTGATGAGTAAAAAGTGAGCAGTGAGCAGTAAGCAGTCAACAGCCCCGTCAGGGGCGATTGATAATAGCCCAGGGCTTCAGCCCTGGGTATCATGCCCAATAAATGATTAGAGCCCCGTAGGGGCGGCTGAATCAGTCGCCCCTCCGGGGCTCAACTTTGTATTCCATGCTGTTCCCAGGGCTGATGCCCTGGGCTACTGTCATGCCGCCTCTGCCGGGGCTTGGAGCGCCGCGCCCGGCTCGGTTCTTCTCAGTCGCGGGAGGCCGAAGATGATGAGCGCGGCCGGGATGAGCAGGAGCAGGTTGCGCAGGGCCGTCTTGAGGCCCAACTGGCTCCCGATGATGCCGCCGAAGCAGCCACATTCCAGGCCCTCTAAATTTCCCAGCACATAACGGTAATAAAGAGCGTAGCCGGCGAAACCCAGTAGCATGACGGCCGACCACATCGCGCCGACGCGAGTGCTGCGCGGCCAGATGAGAAGCAGCGCCGCGACTATCTCCGCGCAGATGATAATGATGGCGACCGGCAGCGCCCAGGTGTCTCCGACCAGATAGGGCATGTTCTTGAAGAAACTCTCCGCCGGATTGTTTCTCATGTAAAGCTTGGCCCCGGCCGCGAAGAGCCAGAGGGCCGCGAGACCGAAGCGGCTCACCTGGACGAGGATTTTAAGCAAGGTGTTACGGCTCATATAGCTTCTGGAAGAAACCCATTGCCGGAATCTCTCCTCATCTGCGGGAGGTCTTGAGTTCAAGAGAACGAAAGCGCGGGCAAGAAGCTTATCCGGCCAGCGCGACGACCTTCTCGGCGGCGTCCTTCATTCCGCTCGCGACGGTAAAATTCAACCCCGAATCGCGTATCACGCGCTGCCCTTCCTCGACGTTCGTTCCTTCCAGGCGGACGACGACCGGCACTTTGACGCCCAGGTTCTGGGCCGCTCCGACCACCCCGCGCGCCACCATGTCGCACCTGACGATGCCGCCGAAGATGTTGATGAGGACGGCGCGCACGTTCTCGTCCGCGAGCAGAATCCTGAAGGCGGCCTCGACTCGCTCCTGGGAAGCGCCGCCTCCGACATCCAGAAAGTTCGCGGGCTCGCCCCCGGCCAGCTTGATGATGTCCATCGTCGCCATCGCCAGCCCCGCGCCGTTGACCATGCAGGCGATGTTGCCGTCGAGCTTGATGTAGTTCAGATCGAACTTCGAGGCTTCGATCTCCAAAGGCTCCTCCTCGTGCAGGTCGCGCAGGTTGAGGAAGTCCTGATGACGGTAGAGCGAGTTGTCGTCGAAATTGACTTTCGCGTCAAGCGCGATCAGCCGCTTGTCCTTCGTCAGCAGGAACGGGTTGATTTCAAGCAGCGAAGCGTCCATCTGTTCGTAGGCCGTGTAGAGCGACTGCATGAACTTGGCCGCCTGGTTGACCAGTTCCGGCGGCAGCCCTAGGCTGAAGGCGAGTTTTCGGGCCTGGAACGCGCGAAAACCCACGGCCGGATCAATCGTCTCTTTGAAAATCTGTTCAGGCGTGCTGGCCGCGACCTCCTCTATGTCCATTCCGCCCGCCGCCGACGCCATGAAGACGGGCCGCCCTGTGGTGCGGTCGAGCACGATGCCCAGGTAGAACTCCTTGTCGATTGGCAGCCCCTCCTCGACGAGCAGGACGCGAACTTCCCTGCCTTCAGGCCCGGTCTGGTGGGTGACGAGTTTCATGCCGAGCATCTGGCGCGCCGTCTCGCGCGCCTCGTCCGCAGACCTTGCGAGCTTGACGCCGCCGCCTTTGCCGCGCCCGCCCGCGTGAATCTGCGCTTTGACGACGACCACCTCCGTGCCCAGCTCTTTGGCCGCGTGATAGGCCTCTTCGGGTGAGCGCGCGACCAGGCCGCGCGGCACGGCGACGCCGTATTTTCTAAGCAGCTCTTTGCCCTGATACTCGTGAATCTTCATCCCGTTATGATCCTCGCTCCATCGGTTGAATTGTTTTGAAGAATGAGAACGGCAGCGAGTTTAGCCCCAGCCAGCGGGCGGCTGCAAGGCCACGGCCCGCACGCTATTGCTCGGGAAAGGTAAAAGCGATTATTTTTGCTGCCGTGGATGAACACTCAGGGAGAGCAGGTTAAGCGCGTTGTGCCAAGTTCTTTTTGAGACCCGGTTGTGGAGAGGATTGAAATGAGCGAAGTCACCGTCACGTCCGTCATGAAGTTACAGAACGAGGTCAGCTACGGCGAAAACCAGACCCTGATCATAGACGAGCCGAAGAGCGCTGGCGGCGACGGGGCTGGCCCGGACCCCTACACGCTCTTGCTCTCTGCTCTGGGCGGCTGCATCTCCATGACCGTCACCCTCTACGCCCGCCGCAAGAGCTGGCCCGTCGAGCGCGTCACGGTACGCCTGCGCCAGCAAAGAATCCACGCCAAGGATTGCGTCGAGTGTGAACAGAACACGGACGTATTCGTTCATCGCATAGAGCGCTCCGTCGCCATCGAGGGCGACCTGACCGACGAGCAGCACGCGCGGCTTCAGGAGATCGCGCACAAGTGCCCCGTTCACAAAACGCTCACCTCCAAAATTGTCGTCGCGGATTTAAAGGATTAGAACTTCATTTAAGATTAAAAGAGCCTCCGAACTTGATTGGTTCGGAGGCTCTTCTATTTTTCGGGACGGCGAGATTCGAACTCACGGCCTCTTCCACCCCAAGGAAGCGCGCTACCAGGCTGCGCCACGTCCCGACACATTGTCTTTAGTATCTCTGGAAATCGATTTTTGTCAAATGCAGTGGGCTGCGCTTTTCTGAGGACTTCGAGCGAGGGAAGGAATCCTATTTTCGGCGCGCGTCGAGGTCTGCCTCGCCCGCGTCGAGCGTGTGGAGGAGGTCTCGCAACTGTTCGGCCAAACGGCGCACGGCGACGCGCTGGTCGTCGCTTATCGCATACCTAGTGTCAGGCCCCGCGGAGCTTTCGTAAACAGGCTGGGATTCGACCGAGGGCGCGGGCGCGGCGCTCTGTAGGGGCGGCTGCGAGGCGGCAGGTTGCGCTCCGGGCTCAGGTGTTGGCACGACCTTCAACTTACTAGCCCCGCGCAGCTCGCTCGCCAGCTTCTTCTTCGCCCCGGCAATCGTGTACTGGTCTTCGTAGAGCAGCTCTTTGATTCTCAGGGCCATCTCCACGTCACGCTTGCGATAGGTGCGCTGCCCGGCGCGGTTTTTCTGCGGCGCGAGCATGGGAAACTCAGACTCCCAGTAACGCAGCACGTGCGCCTGCACTCCGGTCAAATCGCAGACTTCGCCGATTTTGAAGAAGAGTTTTTCGGGGATGGCGACGGCAGCGCGATTCATGGTTCGGGAGACCCTTCGGCAAACGTGCCCGGTTTTGCTGGCAATTTAAGAGAAGCTGATGGAGGCCCGCCTCGACCGGGCGAGCTTTCTTCCTCATGCTGCGGGCATGTTACCCGCGCGCCCGTTGGCGTGTCAACACTTTTCCACAGGAACTTAACCCGACGAGCAGCCAGCAATTGCTTCTTTCTTCTTGAGGTTATACGTCAACGGTCGGCGGGACGACCGTGCCGAAGAGGGCTGCGCCGACGCCAGCTTACCCCGGCACGATTCGAATCAGACGATTCAAGGGATCGAAGGCCAGACGAAACGGGCGCAGGGCGTCTCGGCCGAGCAGGACGGGCGAGCCTGCCCTGGCGTTCAAGAGTAAATCCGTGGGGATTCCCCGCAAGACCAGTTCGCCGATGCGTATGGTCGAGGGAGAAAGCCTGTGCGCCTGAATGCTTCCGCCCGCCAGGTCCCGCACGTCGCCTCTGTCTCTTCCTCTGCCAGGGGCGATTCCGAGCACCCGCGCAGCATCTTCTGTGACGGCCAGGCCGAACTCCGAGCCCGTATCGAGCAGGGCGCGCTTGCCTCCTCCGAGCATCACAAACGGGCGGCGACTCTGACCGTCCATGAGCCATGAGACGATTGCCACGTCGGGCGGGAGATTCGGGGCACGCCGGATGGGGAGTTGGCGGGCGTCAAACGCGCTGATGTCGCCGCGCACCATATCCATCTCGAATCCGAGCGGCCAGTAAGCCTCCACGGGATCGAGCACCCCGTCAACGCCGGGAGCGAGCCGTTCCGTAATGATTATTAAGCCCTTGGAAGGAAGGTAATTCTGCTGGTCGCCGACGGCCAGAGTACGTACAGTCGCCTCGTGGCCTGCGACAGAGCCCGCCCCGCTGAGTCCGCCCATCATGACGGGGCGCTTGCCGCTCTCTACGATTCGCGCTTCGCCCGCCACGCGCCTTGAAATAATCGTCGCCCCCGCACCCGTATCAACGGCGAAGGTGTAGGGCCCGGAGCCGTTGACCCAGACGCTGACGAGCAGACCGCGGCCCCGTACTTCCTGAAAACGCACTGTGCGCGGAAGCTGGCCGACCTGCGCAGCGCTCTGCCTGGGCTCAGTCCCCGGAAAGTCGTTGGCTTGGCTCCCCCTGACGGCCACCGGCGCAGACAAATGGGCAGCCACCTTAACCGTGGCTGCCCAAGTGGTCGTCGCTGGGATGAAAATGAGAGCCGAAAGAGCGCAGCAGAGCGTGAATCTCTTCAACCCGTACCCCATCGTCACGCCTTCCAGGTGCGATTAGTAGGTGCGATTACGCTTGCGTATGCCGTAGGTGTAAACGGCCGCGCCGCCGCCACCGGCCAGAGCGCCAATCGCCGCGCCCTTCTTGCCGCCGAGCAACGAGCCGATCAACGCGCCGCCGCCCGCGCCCATCGCCACCGTCAATTTATCGCGGTGTTTCTGCCAGAAAGAGCGCTTGCGCGGCTGCGGCTGGTTGTAATCATAGTAGACCTGCCGCGAATTGCTCGCGCGGCTATAGCTGCGGCTCCTGACGGGCGTGTTCCTGTAAACCGTGCGGGTCGCCGGAACGATTCGCTCGGTCACGGTGTTGCTGGCCACGACATTGCGGTCACGACCGGCCATAAAGCCGTCCAGGAATCCGACCCGATAGCTCGCCGGGTCGCTAATGCTCTCGGCGTTGGCCGCGATGGTCTGAGCCTGATCGGCTACCTGTGAATTATCCGAAACCTCCCGCGCGTTCTCTTTGTCAAAGAGGTCGGCAGAGGGTTTGGTGTAAGTGGTGGTCGCTGTCTCGGGCTCAGCGCTTTTGCGCGAGACGATGGCCCCGACCGATCCGCCCAAAAGAGCAGCTACTAAAGCAACAGGAATAATCTTATCTTTCAGCGTCATTTGTTTTAGGTCCCTTCAGAAAAGTCTTTTGAGCTTGAGCCCGCACAAAAGGCAGCAAACACCGTTCCTTAAACCTCCCACTTCGCAGCTTTTGCCGGGGCATCAAGCCCAACTCCTTTTTTCCAGATGGAATTTAAAAATTTACAATCAAATTACAACAAGCCATCGCCCCCGTCTCATTTTCATCGCGCGGGGCCTGCACGATATGGCTCATTGCGCAACCCCATATCCTCACACGCCCGGCGGCCGAAGACGTTTGCAAGTCCGACGCCCAGGATTTTCCTGTGTCTCGTTCCTGGTCGCTCCCGGTGGACGCAGGACGAAACGGCAAGCTATAATCCGCCTTCATTCACGCTCAAATCCATTGGAGGTTCACAGCCGACCGTGGCCACATCCCCAACACTATTCCGCCTGGCAGCGCGCCTAGACCGGGTCGGCTTCTCGGACATCGTCAAAATTCGCAACCGGATTATGGAGATTCGCGCCTCGGGTGAGACCGTTTACCAGTTCGAGGGCGGCGAGCCCTACGTCTTCACGCCCGACTACATTAAAGAGGCCATGACGCGCGCTCTTTCTGAGAATAAGACGCGCTACGCGCCCTCGTCCGGCATCCAGGAATTGCGCGCCGCCATCGCCGACAAGGTGCGCGAGCGCAACCGTATCCCCGCTCGCGAAGAGGACGTGATAGTTTTAAACGGCGGGATGCAGGGACTCTTCGGCGCTTTCCAGTCAACCATCAATCCGGACGAGAAAGTCCTTGTCTTCTCTCCCTACTGGACGCCGATTAAAGACCTGATCGCGCATTGCGAAGGCCAGACCGTCCTCGTCCCGACCGACGAAGCCCGCCGCGAAGGGTTCATGGCAACGCTGGCGCGCTACACGACGGCGCAGACGCGCGCCATCTATTACAACACGCCGACGAATCCCTCGGGCGTGGTCTTCACGCGCGAGGAAGCCGAGGAGGTCGCCAGGTTCGCGCAGGAGCGCGATCTGGTAGTCGTCGCGGACGAAGCCTACGAAGACCTGGTTTACGACGGCGAGCACGTCTCCATAGCCTCGCTCGACGGGATGATGGAGAGGACGATTACCTCTTACACGCTCTCGAAATCCTACGCGATGACGGGTTGGCGTTTGGGCTACGCCGTGGCGACCGAGCCCTGGATGACGGGCATGCGCAAGACCCTGCTCTATTCAACCAACGGTGTC
>DATEMM010000438.1:0-2044 GCA_035275605.1 Pyrinomonadaceae bacterium | reverse complement strand
AGATTTGTGCGGACGCGCGCACGTGCCAGATGTGTAGAGGCGCGCATGGCGCACGCACATCTTGCGTGGTGAGTGCCCGTTATTTAGGTGGCGCTGCCCTCTTTGCACTGAGAGGGCGCAGAAAGATTTGAGATGAGAAAGAGAGTGGTTTTGAGAAGCACGTTCGCGGGCTTCCCGTCGCGCGTCTTACGCTTCTGCTCCGTCCTGGCCTTGAGCGCCTGCTTCGCGCCGGCACTTTTTGCGCAGCAGGCCGTCACGTCGGCCACGCTCGGCGGGCGCGTGGAAGACTCTGGCGGCGCGCTCATCCCAGGGGCGGTTGTGACCATCACCAATCTGGAGACCAACCAGGGCCAGACAACATCTAGCGACCGCGAAGGGCGTTACAGATTTTCTTACCTGCCGGCTGGCTCCTATAGTCTACAGGTAGAGCACCAGGGCTTTAACACGCTTCAGCAGAACCTGACGCTGACCGTCGGGCAGGCGCTGGACTTACCGCTTCGACTGCCTGTTGCGGGCGTCACCGGCAGCGTCCAGATTACTGCCGACGTGCCCCTCATTGAAGCCGCGCGGACGCAGGTCGCCGGAACGATTCTCCCGCGCGAGATTGACGCGCTCCCCTTGAACGGGCGCAACTACCTGGACCTGGCGCTCCTCATCCCTTCGGTCTCGCGGACCAATACTGGAAGCAACCAGCGCTTTGCGGAGACTTCCGCCGTCCCTGGCACAGGTCTTTCAATCGCCGGACAGCGCAACCTGAACAACGGCTTCGTCGTTGACGGCCTTTCGGCCAACGACGACGCGGCGGATTTGGCGGGCACGTTCTACAGCCAGGAAGTCATACGCGAGTTTCAGGTCGTCACTTCGGGCGGCGTCGCGGAGTTCGGGCGCGCCTCCTCGGGCGTGGTCAACATCATTACGCAGTCCGGGACCAACAACTGGCGCGGGCGACTCTATGGCTTCTTCCGCAACCAGCGCCTCGACGCGCGCAACCCGCTCGCGCCCCGCAAAGATCAGTTGACGCAATCGCAGTACGGCGCGAGCCTCGGCGGCCCGCTTGTGCGCGACCGCACCTTCCTCTTCGCCAGCTTCGAGCAGACGAGACGCAACGATTCCAACATCATCACCATCGCGGGCGAGAACGTCACGGCCATCAATAATCGGCTGAGCCAGGTCAACTATCCAGGCCGTCGCATAGAAACGGGCGTCGTCCCCGGCGGCTTCGACGCGACCAATCTCTTCGCGCGCGTGGATCACAGGTTAAACCGGGCCAATCTGCTCTCGCTGCGCTACAGCCTTTACGACATTTACGCCCTGAATTCGCGAAACGTCGGGGGACTGAATGGGGTCAGCCGCGGCTCCAGCCTGGACGACCGCGACCAGACCATGGCCGCTGGCAACGTAACGACACTCTCGCCCCGCTCCATCAACGAGGCGCGCTTTCAGTTTACGCGCAGCCGTCTCGGCGCGCCGGTCAACGACGACATTGGCCCGGCCGTCAACATCTCCGGCGTCGCCAGCTTCGGCACGGCCACCTTCAGCCCGCTCGCGCGCTCGATTGACCTTTACGAGCTGGTCGATAACCTCTCCACACAACGCGGGGCGCACTCCATCAAGGGCGGCGCGGACCTTCTCTACAACCGCATCAACATCCTGTTTCCCGGAGCGCTCCAGGGCGTTTACAATTTCAACCCGTCGCAAACCTCTGCCCTGGCCAATTTTTTAAGCGGCAACTACAGCAGTTTTCAGCAAGCCTTCGGCGCGCCCTCGCAATTTCAGTCGAATCCGAACGTCGGCCTCTTCGTGCAGGACGAGTGGCGGCCTCGCGCGGATTTAACGATCAACGCCGGTCTGCGCTACGACGTGCAGGTTCTGCCGGACCCCATCGAGACGGACGTGAACAATTTCGCGCCGCGCTTAGGGCTAGCCTATTCGCCGCGGGATCGGAAGACGGTCGTGCGCGCAAGCTTCGGCATCTACTTCGACCGGATTCCCCTTCGCGCCACCTCGAACGCTCTGCAACGCGACGGCTCCAGATACGTCGTCG
>DATEMM010000437.1:0-8519 GCA_035275605.1 Pyrinomonadaceae bacterium | reverse complement strand
TTTTGCTCTCGATTGATTTTACGCCGGCTGGCTAATGGGGCCGCCCACGAATGGAGGAGTCACAGAGAATGGCCACGCACGCTGAAAGTGAGCATGAACATTTTGCGGGCAGTAACAAGCTCTTCGTCTCCGTCTGGGTCTGGCTGCTGCTCCTGACGGGTCTCGAAGTTTTTCTGGGATACATACACATCCCAATTCACCTGATGCTGACGATCCTGATTGGGCTCTCGATCATCAAGGCGGCGCTCATCATAGCCTACTTCATGCACCTGAGGTTCGAGCGCCTCAGCCTTGTCCTGACCCTTGTGCCGATGCTGGTCATCTGCATCTGTCTGCTGTTCGTCTTCTTCCCGGACAGCTTCCGCTCGTCCAGCCTGCGCTACAGGTTCGAGTCCTCCAAGGCACCTGCGACGGCTGAGGAGCCGAGCCACTAAATGAACGCAGGACGCCGAGTCAAGTTTGCCCTGATGGCGCTGTGTGCCGTCGCGCTCGTGCTGGCGATAGGCTCGCCAGCCTTCTCGCAGTGCGCGATGTGCAAGACGGCCCTCACGGGCTCGCCCGAGGCCAGGAAGCTGGCCGAGAGTTTGAACTTCGCGATCATAGTCCTGCTGATTCCGCCCGTGTTGATGTTCTGCGGCTTCTTCTTCGCGCTGTTCAGGCACCTGAAAAAATCAGGCACCGCAGGTCTTTCGCCAGAGACACCACGCGGGAGCGCGTGGCAGAATCTGGCACAGAAGGTACACCTGCCGGGGCGGGGCAAGAAAGCTAAGCGGCGCACGACGGGCGGGGCGCACGCCTGAGATATAATTTGCGATGTCGAAAAAAGAAGAGTTAATTTTAGAGGTCGAGAAGATGAGTTTTCGCGGGCGGGCCTGCCCCGTCTGCGGCGGCAAAATCATTCCGTCAGACCGCGCCGTTTACGAGAGCAAGGCGAACCCGTCGGACGTTTACCCGCTCTGGCAATGCGAAAGATGCGGCTACGAGCAGATCTCCGAGAAGAAGCCGCCGCCGCCGAAAGGCAAGCACGGGTGAGGGCTTCGAGCCCATTGAGCGACGAAGAGTGTAGAGGGAGAATCTATGACCGATACAATGGAGAAGGAGGGGGGCCTGATGAAGAACGAAGGTTTGCTCTTGAACGTCGTCTGCATTGTGATGGCCGTAGGGTTCTTGGGGCTCGCCGGCCTCAGCTATCTCTCTTCGGGAAACTTCATCAGCACAGACAACCTCTTCTTCTCTTCGGTGAGCGGCCTGATGGCCCTCGTCTTCCTGCTCGTCCCGCTCTCTTCCGTTCTGGCCGCCAGGAAGGCGAAGAAAGCGCCGGCCACTGAAGCGGCCGCCACGCAAGGGGCGATTGCGGGCGGGAGACGCGCCGCCGTCGGTCTGCCGCGCGCGCCAGTGCGCTTCGCCGATACAGTTGACGCGCGCGGGCGACCCATTCCGCCGGACGTGGCGCGGATGGTCGCGTACATGAAGGACACTGACGCCGAGGCCAAGACCTCTTAGAGAATGGATGAGATGAGACAGCGCGTGCTCGGCATGTTCGAGCAGATCGGGAAAGAGACGCTCGACCTGCACGAATTGTTCGAGGCCGGCGGCAACGACATGGACGCGCGCCGGGAAGTCCTCTACACGGTCGAGCGCCTGGTCGAAGAGGGCCTGCTCAGCGAGCGCGGCAACGACTTTTACGAATTGACTGCGGAAGGGAAAAAGGCGGCGCGGGGCCATCAGGTGAGCCGAGAAGGAGAAGGTTAAGGGGCCACCCGGCTTTTAGCATGAAGGATTTTATCTTCACCCTCCCGCACGTCAACGCGATTCTGAACAGCACGAGCGGCGTCTTTCTCCTGGCGGGCTTCATCCTTATCCGCCGTCGCCGCATCGAGGCGCACCGCAAGAGCATGACCGCGGCTTTCATCGCCTCGACGCTTTTCCTGATCTCCTACGTCCTGTATCACTCGCTCGTGGCTTACTACCTGGGCCAGGGGCCGACCAGATTTAAAGGCGAGGGCCTCGTCCGCCCGGTCTATTTCACAATCCTGATTACGCACACCGTGCTGGCCGTGGCCGTCGTCCCGTTCGTCCTGGTGACTTTCGCGCGGGGCTTGCGCCGCCAGGACGAGCGGCACCGCCGGATTGCCAGGTGGACGTTTCCCCTCTGGCTCTACGTCTCGATTACGGGCGTCGTCGTCTACCTGTTTCTCTACTGGCTTTACCCTTCGCGCTAAGATTCTTGTGCTTTGAGATGATTGACGAGAATTCAAACGGCTCGTCCCCAGAGGGGGCTGTGAAGATTACCGGCTCTTTGCCGCAGCGCCGGAAAGTTTCGCTGCCGATAGTCATCCTGGCGGTCCTCTTCGTCGTCGTTCCATTCCTGACCTGGTACTTGACCTGGTTCGGGAGGTCGCTTTCAGACGACGACATCGGGCGATACCTGGGCGACGAGCGAAACGTGCGGCACGTTCAGCAGGCGTTGACGCAGATAGAGGAGCGGATTGAGAAAGGGGACGCCACCTCTAAGCGCTGGTACCCGCAGATCGTCGGACTCGCTGGGAGCCAGACCGTAGAGATTCGTAAGACTGTCGCCTGGGTCATGGGCCAGGATAACCAGTCGGAAGAGTTTCACGCGGGGCTTCTGAAATTGGTCGCAGACCCGCACCCGGCCGTGCGGCGCAACGCGGCCGTGCAGCTCGTCCGCTTCAGAGACGCGAGTGGCAGAGGCGAACTGCGTGCGATGTTGCAGCCTTACAATGTCGTCTCCCCGGTTGAAGGCACAATCGCCAGCGTGTTGAAGGCAGGCGTCGAAGTCAGGGAAAACATGCTGATAGCGCGGATCAACGGCCCGAAGGATTTGCCGGTAGAGGTACGCTCGCCCCTGCACGGCACACTAGCCCAGGTCGTAGCTCCCGAAGGCGCGCAAGTCCGTGCGGGCGACACCCTCCTGACACTAGCGCCCGACGAAGAATTCGTCTACGAGGCGCTGCGTGCGCTCTTTCTGATTGGCGAGAAGGAAGATTTAGCTGAAGTTGAAAGGTTCGAGCGGGGCGTTGAGGGAATGCCGGAGCGGATCAAACAACAAGCGGCGCAGACGGCCAGGGCCATCCGCAGCCGCTCTTGAGTAAACCTGAGATCAGGTCGCCGCGACCGGCGCGTCCGTCAACTCTATGCCGTGCGCCGCTTCCCAGTCTTCTGTGGGAACCATCTCGATGGCGTCCCACGGGCAGCCGTCCAGGAAAGCGCCGTCCGGCCCCTTGCTCGTGCACTTCTGGCAGCCTATGCAGAGGTTCGGATCGACTTCGATGCGCCCGAAGGGCGGGTGGTCCTCGTCCGGGACCCAGAACATGCAGGCTTCAATCGGGCAGTACTCTATGCAGGCCGGAGAACCGGCGCAGCCCGTGCAGCAGTCCGTGGTGATGGCAAGGATTTTCGGCTTCTTCTTACGGGTCGCTTTGCCGTCGCCCTCCGACATCGGAAAGTGTTTTTCGATTACGGCGATCATTCGCACCACTCCGTTTCTGGGTCTATCGAACCACCAGCACTTTAGCACGGGCGGGCGTTTTCACTCAATCTTCTTGCTTCGAGAAAGCGCCTGGTGCTTGAAAGAGCGGCCCGAAAAGGATAAAACTATCTCAAACCAAAAATAAAGGGAGGAATCCATGAGTACCGTCGCCGGAATTTTCCAATCACGCGCCGACGCGGAGCGTGCCATAGAGAATTTGCGCTCGGCCGGAATCGCCACCGAAAAGGTCAACCTGCTGACTCCTGGCACAACCGCCGCAGAAGTAGAGGCCTCTGTGCCAACGACCGAGACGGAGCAGCCCGGCATGGGCGGCGCGCTCGGCGGGACCGTCGGCGCAGCACTGGGCGCGGCCGGCGGCATGAACATCGGCGCGGCCCTCGCCAGCCTCCTCGTGCCGGGTGTCGGCCCGGTCCTTGCCGCCGGAGTGATCGGCGCGGCCCTCCTGGGCGCGGGCGGGGCGGCAGCGGGTGCGGCGGCCGGCAACGCCTTCGAAGGGTCTGTCGAGGGGCTCCCGCACGACGAGTTGTACGTTTACGAGGACGCGCTCCGGCAGGGCCGCTCCGTCATCATCTGTGTGGCGGACGACGAGACGCAGGCCGACGCCGCGCGCTCAATCCTGGCACAGGCAGGAGCCGAGAGCATAGACGCCGCGCGGGAGAACTGGTGGGTCGGGCTGCGCGACGCAGAGGAGGCCGAGTACTCGGGCGAGGGAAGGGATTTCAAGGCAGACGAGAGCATCTACCGGCGCGGCTTCGAGGCGGCGCAGCACCCGCACTTCCGCGGCAAGGAGTATGAAGAGGCCAGGGAAGGTTTGCGCGAGCGCTACAGCGACGCTTGCGAGATGGAAGGATTCCGCCGGGGCTACGAGCGCGGGTGCGCCTACCAGCGGAACCTGCGGGAGAAGTACAAAGGTTGAAAGACGCGCTGCTGACCATAGCCGTGCTCGGCGGCATTCTAGTGGTGAGCGTGGTCATCACCAACTGGTTCGCGCGCAAGATGTACATCCGCTGCGGCGGTTGCGGGACGCTCAATGCAAAGCGGCGCACACAGTGCCGCGCTTGCTCTCAGGAACTTCGTTGAGTAGTCCCGCAACGGCCGCGTCCCCTCTCAACCGCTCCACCTGTCTTGCGGGAGATAAGTCATGAAACTCAAATCCCTACTCCTCTCACTCCTCCTTCTGGGTTTCGGCTGCCCGCAGCTCATGGCCCAGCGGGCTGGAGGTCAGCAGCCGCAGGTCAAGCAGGTCAAGCGCCGCGTACTCAAGGCCGAGGTCGGACTGGACCTTAGCAAGCGCCTCGTCATCAGCGTTTCTATCCCAATCTTCTTAAGTAAGAATACGGACGGAAAGACAGGCTTTTATCTCAAGCGCGTCGGCGGGCCGGTCCTCATCGCCAACGACGAAGCGTTCGCCTTTTACCCGGCCAGCACGATCAAGGTCATGGAGCACCTGCACGCCATGCGCCGCGTCCAGAGCAATATTGTCTCGTTGCAAGATAGCATAGACATCTGGGGTGATTCTTGCTCCGACGACCATAGTGATGAAAATCCAGCAGAGCAGGATAGCCTGTCCGACGCCCTGCGGCTGATGATGAAGAATTCTGACAACCAGCGCACCAATGCGATTCAGGACAAGTTCGGGCGGACAGCGATTAACACAACGGCTCATAATGTCGCCGGGATGAGTCAGGCTTCGGCGCTCAATCATAAATTCGGATGCAACGGCCCGAACAGTAATCCGCCCAATCGCCTGACACTCGCCGACGTCGGCAAGCTGTACGAGGGAGTCGCCCAGGGGACGTTCCTTTCGGGCGCGACTCGCGACACCTTCTATCAATTGATGCGTAACGAAACCGACTCATTTTTCATCGAGTCCATCATCAACTCGGAAGCCAGCAGCCTCGCTCTGCCCGCAGCAAAGAGGAATCATTTCAAATCACTGGTCAGGATTGCTTTAAAGTCCGGCGGGATACCCAACACTTACGACGGCTTTTTGTATCAATCAACGGCGGGCTACGTCTCTCTGCCGTTCGCAGGGGTCTGTTCCGAGAGCGGATTTGCGAAGGTCAGCCCGCGCGAATTCGTCTACGGCGTCTTCATCGATAAAGCGAACAACATCAATGACGGAACAATCGGGACCGCCGCCAGCGAACTCTTCAGAACGGAGATACGCAGCGCGCTCAAGACCTGGAAAGATTGTCGAATGATTATGAACCCGACGCTCTCAAATTAACTCTGCCGCCAGTCGGCCAGACATTGCTCAGCGATAGTTTCGACTGTTGATGCGTCGTCATCTTTAGCAAAACCCTCTATGCCGTGGAGTCCCGGTCAGTATCATCAATTCCAGAGCGACAGATTCGCGCCCTTCGACGACCTGCTCGGTCTGACAAAAATCCGGGAGGGGATGCGCGTCGTTGACCTCGGCTGCGGGACGGGCGAATTAACACGCAGGCTGGCGGACGCGCTGCCCGGAAGTGAAGTCCTGGGGATTGACTCATCACCCGAGATGCTGGCGCGCGCAAACGAGCAGGCACGCGACGGCCTCCGCTTCCGAATCGATTCTATCGAGGCCGTCGATGGTGAATGGGACCTGGTCTTCTCGCACGCCGCGATTCACTGGGTTGACGATCACCGCTCTCTAGTCCCGCGCCTGTTTTCCTGTGTGCGCCCAAACGGGCAGCTCGTCGTACAGCTCCCTTCAAATCACGCGCACCCGACGCACACTTTGATTATGGAGATTGCTTCGGAAGAGCCATTCCACGCCGCGCTCGGCGGGTGGACGCGCGCGTCGCCCGTGCTCGCCATCAACGAGTACGCGGAGCTGCTGCACGCCGAGGGCGGAAAAGAGATTACGGTTTTCGAGAAAGTCTACCCGAGCCTGCTGGCAAACTCTGACGCGCTCGCAGAGTGGACCGCTGGCACAACGCTGGTTCCGTACTTCGAGCGATTAACGGAAGAATTAAGGGAAGCGTTCATGGAGAGGTATCGTGCGCGGCTCCGCTCGCTCTATCCGTCCGCGCCTGTCTTCTACCCGTTCCGCCGGACTCTTTTCGCGGCCAGCCGTTGACCGATAATTCTAAGTCCCGCGCCTCACGCCCGCTCCGCGTTTTGATAATCGTCGCGGGCTGCGGGAAGTCCAGTTTCTTCAGGAAGCGCGCCCCCTTGTCAACGCGAATCATGAGGGGCCTGCCGTCGAGCTTGAAATTAAAACGCTGGCTGCGCTGCGTCACGTCTATGCGCTCGGTGCGCACGCCGGAGCGCGTCTCTATTTCGACCTCGACCGCGGGCAGGCGAAAGATTAAGGGGGTCATCGCCTCCGCGCTTTGCGTCTGGGCGACATCGAGCGTGAGTTTGCGCGTCGTCGGGTGATAAAAGGAGCGCACGCGTAGCTCCGGGAACCCGGCCTTGTAGACCCACTGGTCAAAAAACCAGTCGAGGCGCTGCCCTGTCGTTTCCTCGAACACGCGCTGGAGGTCCGGCGTCCCGACCGCCTTAAACTTGTACTCGTCCAGATACCTGTGCAGCGCCTTCCAGAACAGCTCGTCCCCAATTGTTTCGCGCAGCATGTGCAGCACCAGCGCGCCCTTCTTGTAGACGGTCGTGTCGAAGAGATCGAGCGGCGAGCGGTAGCGGTCGTAGACTAGCGGACGGCGATATTTCAGCAGGTCTTCGAGAAAATAGAGAGAGGTGTTCGACTGCATCTCGGCCAGGTAAGCGTCGCGGCCCGCCTCCTGCTCGCGGAAAACCGCCTCCATGAAGGTGGCGAAGCCCTCGTTGAGCCAAAGCTCCGACCAGTCCTTACACGTAACCAGGTTGCCGAACCAGGAGTGTGCCAGTTCGTGTGAGATCAGGTTCTCGGTCGAGAGCTGGGCCTCGCGAGTTGGGCCGGAGAGGATTTCCGAGTCCGCATGAGTGGTGGCGGTGATGTTCTCCATCCCGCCGAAGATGAAGCTGGAGACGATGGTCTGCGCGTACCTGTTATACGGGTACTCGTAATCCAGCTTCTGGCTGAAGAGGCGCATCATCTCGGGCGTCTTCGAGAAGGCGCGTCGCGCGGCCTCTTCCGTCCCGCGATAGGTGTAGTATTCGAGCGGAACGTTCTTATAAACGTCGTCCAGCTTGCTGTAGTTGCCGACGACCAGCGAGACCAGATAGCTCGCGTGCAGCTGCTCCATCTTCCAATGAAAGGTGCGCGTGCCGTCGCTGTTGGCCCTGGTCTCGACCAGAGCGCCGTTCGAGATGGCGATCTCTTCCGCGCCCGTCGTGATGAATTGCTCGCTCGTCGCCTTGTCGTCCGGATAGTCGTAGCAGGGGAACCAGTAATGATTCTCTTCGGGCTCGCCCTGCGTCCAGATTTGCGCGGGCTTGACCCAGGCGGGGCTGCCTCCGGCGCGATACTGCTGGACGAAGTAGAGGCCCCGCTCAGGCTTGGCGCGATACTTTATGCGAACGGCTATCGTCTCCGCAGGTTGGTACGCGCGGTCGAGCGTGATGTGGAGTTTGTCCGGGGGCTGTGTCCACTGAAGCTGCTGGTCGGTCTCGGAGAGCGTCACGGCTTCAATCTTCATGCTCGACGCGTCTAGCTCGAAAGACCTGAAATTGTCCGCGAGGGGCCGGAGCATCACGACTTCGTCGCCGATGACGGTTTTGTTGGGCGTGTCGAAGCTGCTGCTGATGGCGTAGTGCAGGACGTCGTAAGTGCGCGCCGGGCGCTCACGTCTGGTCCCAGGAGGCAGCTTGCGCGAGGTCGCTCTCTGAACGGGCACGGCGGAAGCCTGGCGTTGCCGTGCAGAGACGAGGGGGGCCTGGGTGGAAAGAACGATAACGAGAGCGAGAAGAGAAGCGAGCCTGCGGCGGGCGTTTGCGCGAAAGATCATTCAGCTTTCCTTGACCATTAATCTAAGATTAATCCTGACTGACCGGGAGAACTTTAATTGTGCCCCAGAGAAGTGAGTAAAGCCAAGCGCCGCGCGCCGCGCCACGCTCACTTAGGCCCCGAGCTGTATGG
>DATEMM010000436.1:0-25782 GCA_035275605.1 Pyrinomonadaceae bacterium | reverse complement strand
GGCTAAAATCTTCCGCCCCTAACGGGGCTGTTGACTGCTTACTGCTCACTGCTCACTTCTTACTCATCACTTCCGTTTTGTCTTTCCCAGAGCATCAGGTGTTTGAGGAAGGCGTGGTGGGCGGCGAAGCGGGCGATGGTGTAGCCGGCGAGGCCGTCGCGTAGGCCGCCCTTGAGAAAGAAGCTGCGGATGAAGGCGGCTGGCCCGGCTGTGACGATGCGGAGCCGCGAGGTGCGGCGGCCGCTCTCGAACATCTGGCGGGCGGCGAGCGGGGCGTAGCGTTCGCCGATCATACGATGGTGATACGCGGCAGTCGTCACGCTGTAGTGCAGGATGTCGCCCGCGAGCGTTTGGACCCGCGCGCCATTCTCCATCTTGACCGACTCGTGAATGTAAGCTCCCTGCCAGCGTCCGCGCGTTTTCCTGTAAAGACGTAGCTGGTAGTCCGGATACCAGCCGCCCCCCTTGATCCAGCGATTCATGTAGAAGGAGCGACGCGCGATGCGGTAGCCGTCCGCCAACTGCGCCTCGCTCGTGTAGAGCAAATCCTCTATGGAATGGCGCAGCTCTTCTGAGACGCGCTCGTCCGCGTCCAGACTAAAAACCCACTCGTGCTGCGCTTCGTCCGCCGCGAACTGCTTCTGCGCTGCGAAACCGGGCCAGGCCCGGCAGATGACGCGCGCGCCGCACTCCGCGGCAATCTCGCGCGTCCCGTCGGTCGATTCCGAATCCACGACCAGAATCTCGTTGGCCCAGGCGACGGACTCGCACGCCGCTCGAATGTTCTCCGCTTCGTTGAAGGTGATGATGGTGGCCGTAATCTTCAAGAAAGAGTCCGGAGTCTTAGAGTCTGGAGTCTGGAGTCAACTGGTCAAAAACAAACTTTGTCTTTTGACTTAAAGACTCTCTGACTTCAGACTCCAGACTTCTAAGGCACCGTCGGCATCTCGACAATGATGTTGTTGGCGCGCAGGGTGGTGGACGTGGCGCGCTGTAGGTCGGCGAGCGCCTTGTTGTAGTCGGTCTCGGCCCGCAGTTCCAGGTTGCGCGCGTTGGCCAGTTGGTTCTCGCGCTGGAAGAGCAGGAACGTGGTCGAGCGCCCGACCTGGTAGAGGCGCTGCTCGCCAGCGAGTTGAAGCTCTGCGTTCTCGCGCGCAGAGCGGGCGGCTAGGACTCGGCTCCGCGCTGTCTCGACCGCCTGCGCGGAGTTCCGCACCTCGACTTCAATCAACTGTTCCTGAAGGCGCGTCGTGGCCTCAAGTTGAGTCCTTTGAATGCGTGCCCCGGCGAGGTTGGCCTCCGCAGTGCGATTGCGAAGCGGAATCTGAATCGAGACCCCGCCGACTAGGTTGCGCGTATCGAAGCCGAAGAGGTTGCGCAGCGTGCGCCCGTAGCCGCCGATGAGGCTGGGAGTGGCCGTGCTGGGAATGACCTCGCCCGTGAGCGGGTCGCGCGTGATGATGGGTGTGCCGGAGAGTCCGGTCGTCGCGACGGTCGCCTGGATGTCTATGCGCGGGCGCGTCTGGTTCTTGAAAAACTGCAAGTCCACGTCGTTGATCTCGCGGCTCAGGTTCAGGCGTCGCAGTTCCGGGCGATTGGCGCGCGCCTCCGTGAGGGCGTCGTTGAGATTGACCGGGGTGACGTCGAAACTGGGAGAATCGGTCGGCGTCAATTGCGCAGACCACTCGCGCGCTTGCGGGTCGCGAAGGATCAGCCGCTTGAGATTGTTCTCGGCTATCGTCACCCCCTGCGTGGCGAGGAGCACGTCAGATTCACGGCGGGAAAGCTCTGTCTGAACTTCCGCGCGCTCAAGCGGCGCGATGGCACCGGCGCTAATCTGCGCCTCGACGCGGCGCAAATTCTCGCGCGTCAGGTTGAGGTTGGCGATCTGGTTCTGCTGGTCGCGCATCGCGAAGACCAAATCCCAGTAGGCGCGCTGCACCTCCGCGATGATATCTATGGTGCGACGACGAAAGTCCGCATCCGACTGTTCCAGCCGCTTGCGCTGAATGCGTATCTGCCGCCGGTTGTTGTCAATCGAGCGGTCGCGCCAGAGCGGCTGCGTGAAGGTGACGCCCAGGCTGGAGGAATAGACAGGGTTGAACTGGTTGAAGCGCGAGTTGGTCGTCCGGCGATTGTTGTTGAAGAAGAAGGTGTAAGAGCCGCCGCCGACGCTGAAATATTTACTGATGCTGTTGTCGAAGCGAAAGTCGGTCGTCGTCAGCGAGCCGGTCTGCTCCGTTCCCCCGCCGAGCGTGCTCTGCTGCGACTGAACCAGATTAGTGATCTCCGGGTTGAAATTGAGCAGCGGATCGTAAACGCCCTGAAAAGCTCGCAGGGTGGTCTCGGCCAGGCGCACGTCGTCGCGCGCTATCTCGATGTCGTTGTTATTTTCAATCGCCCGCCGGATGGCATCGTTTAAAGAGAGCGGCAGCAGGTTGTCGCTGAGAATGCCGAGCCTCGTCAGATTCGGCGGGGGCGGCAAAGGTCTCGGCTCCTCGGACGGGAAGACGGGCTCGCGCGGCTCCTGAATCGTATCCGCGGGCGAGGTCGAAGGCGTCTGGGTGGGCTGAGGCGTAGTCTGGTCCGCCGACGGCAAGAGAGAATCGGTCGTCGTCGGGAGGGCCATCACGCCAGGCGTTTGCTGAGTGCCCGTCTGCGGCGCAACGCTCGTCCCAGGGGGAGCCTGCGGGGCCGGGCGCTGTGACCCTGGGGGCGCGGTCGGGTCCTGCGTCACGGGCCGCACCTGTTCCGGCACAGGCTGATTACGCTCTGTGCCAGGAGGGCGCGTCGCGTCCTGCTGCGCAGGGCTGACGGGTGGCGGCGTCGGCTGTGGAGTTTGTGCCCGGACGACTGCCCCGGCAGCGCCGAGCACAATGAAGAGCGCGAGCGTCCTCAATCCTCTGTGAACATTCTTCGTCAACATCAAACTGGAGACTCCTTGAAGCTAACCGCGAAAGCAAGACCGAGAGCGTATAACTGAATCGACGTAAAAACAAGACGGCGCCGAAATCACATGGCTACTACGTCCGTCTCGCGCGGTCGGTTTCAAAACAGATGCCCTGGGAGCGTAGGGCCACGCGCGCCGCCTGACGACCCATCGACGTGGCAAAGTGTAAAGCTAAAGGTAGCCCAAAAATAGCCGGAGCTCTCGCCTCGGTAGTGTCCAAAATTGAATTACATGGCATGAACTGCGGGAAGTCTGCGTGAGCCCCGAAGGGGCGATAATTTGATAGCCTGGGGCATCGCCCCAGGAACCTGGCACACATTAATGTTAAGCCCTGAAAGGGCGTAATACTCTATTCCGCCCTTTCAGGGCTTATGCCGATTGGCGACGTGTGACCAGGGGCGTTGCCCCAGGCTTCAATATTGCGCCCCTTCGGGGCTCTCGGACGGCTCCCCTCAGATCATGTTCTGTAATTCAATTTAGGACACGACCCTCGCCTCTGATTACTTGTTTTCCGGTGGAAGGTCGTGCAATATGTATTTCCCCCGGCGCTGAAGTACAAGGTCTTAACTCTCACAGATCAAGGATATGGTAAATCGCTCGCTTCGCTCCCACGTTCCCCACTGGCTACAGCTTTGTGTCCTGTCGTTTCTCCTCTGCTGCGCGCAGAGCCTCGCCCAGGCGCAGACACCGCAGCCCATCCTGGTCAGCGCGCCCGATTCGACGCGGGCCGTAGCGCTGGAGACAGTGGGCCAAACTCCTGAACCCTTCACGCCCATCGCGACCTCTTTCCTCTACGGCTCGGATAAGGTCACGCGCGTGACTGTCTTCGCGATGAACCTGTCTTTAAAGGCGGGCGATGACGCCACGTCGCTGACGGCGGACGCGGAGGACGCTCAGCATCGTCATTACAATCTCACAGTCGAATACGTCGGGAAAGTGCCGGACCAGGAGTGGCTCACACAGGTCAGCCTGCGGCTCAGCGAGCAGATGGGCGACGTGGGCGACGTGTTGCTGAAAATCACGTATCAGGGCGTGAGCAGCAATCGCGTGCGCATTGGCATAGGGCACATCGGCGGCGGGCCGCCGGATGACCCCGGCGCTGTCCCTACGCCGACCACGCCTTATACCATCAGTGGGCGAATTACATCCGGCACAGCAGGCTTAGATGGCGTCACAGTCACGCTCGGCGGCTCGCAACACGGAACGATGACGACCAACGAGAGCGGGAACTATTCGTTTGCCGTCACGGTGGGCGGCTCTTACACCGTTACTCCCTCGAAAAAATTCTACGTGTTTACTCCGGCCAGCTACACTTTCAGCAATCTGAGTGGGGACCGAACGGCCGGTTTCAACGCGGCTTTGATGAATTTCACCATTAGCGGGACGTTGAAAGATGAGCAGGGCAACGGGCTCGCCGGCTGGAGCGTGACGCTCAAGAGCAGCGCCGGGGATTCCGCCACGAGGGTCTTGACCACCACCACGGGCGGGGCCTTCGCTTTTGCCGACGTGCCTGCTGGCTTCAACTATACGATAACGCCCTCGGGCACCTCTATCTACGCGTTTACCTCGCAGGGCATCAACGCGCTTGAGCAAAACCAGGTGCTCGCTTTCCAGGCCACGCGACAGAGATACAACATTACCGGCATAGTGAAAGACGACCAGGGTAAACCACTCGTTGACTTGCCCGTCACGCTCAAAAGCAGCATCGGGCCTTCCTGGATGATGGAAGTCAGGACTGGCACAGGCGGAGTCTACACGTTTGCAGACGTGCCCGCGGGATTCAATTACACGGTCACGCCCTCCAACACTCCGCTCTACGGATTCACTTCGCAGAGCGTCAACGTGCTAGACAAGGAGCAGGTGCTCAACTTTCAGGCGAAGTTAAATAGTTACAGCATCAGCGGAGTGGTTCTGACTCCGGAAGGGCAGAGCGCGAGCGGCGTGAGCGTGTTCCTCTCCGGCCCGTCCAGCTTGTTCACCACCACTGACGCGAACGGGAAATATTCGTTTAGTAATTTGCCCGCCGGTAAAGACTATTACGTGAGTACCGGCAAGACGGACTATATCTTTAGCCCGGAGTCCAGGGCCTTAAACTTTTTGCTGGAAGATGAAAGGGCGGACTTTACAGCCATCAGGCTCTATCATCTCAGCGGCCGGGTGGCCGATCAGAGCGGCAAAGGTCTGGCCTTCGCCAGGGTGACACTGAGCGGCCCTGAGACCGGCGTAGCCGTCACAGACATGGACGGCTACTACTCGTTCACCGTTAGAACCAAAGGCGATTACCTGATCACGCCGTCGAGGGTGCAGGACTATTTTCAATTCGCGCCCGCGAACCGCAGCTTCGTCAATCTGAGCGACAATCAGATCACCAACTTCATCGGAACCCTCAGTATCAACGGCCCGACGCAGGTGCTCGAATTTGACGGGTCAGCGATGATGGTGGATTACGGAATCTTCTGGCCGCAGGATTCTCCTGTGGGCCATTTCTTCTGGGAATTCTGGGCCATGCCGGGCGACGAAACCTACGGCAGGTATCTCATCTCCGACGGCTACGGTGGCTCGCATACCATTCTCTTCGGTTTTAATCCTGGCCCACGCGGCTACAGTCTGTTTGGTAACGTCTGGGACGGCTCGAAAGTGAACTACTTCCAGAGTGACGAAGGACCGAGCCCGAAGGAATGGGGCCATTACGCGGTCGGCTGGGACGGGAAGAGCATCATCACCTATTACAACGGCGTCCCTGTCGGTAAACAGCCCTTCACCGGCCCGCGCGTTGCGATGGGGACGGGCTGGGGCTCCTCCATGCTGCTCATCGGAGGCTCGAACCATCAGAATTTGATCGGAAGAATCGCGCAGGTGCGCGGCTACGAAGAGAACAACCCGCGCGAAAGCTCGCCCGAGTCGTCCTTCGCGCCCCAGACAGTCTTTTCCAGAGAGGGCCAGTTGTTGAGCTACTATTTCCGACAGGCGGAGACCGTCGCGGACCTGTCCGCAGGTTACAACGGAAGCTTGCACGACGGGTGGCCGCGCGGGTTCCAGGAGTTCTACTTCAACTACAGTTGTGCCGGGTGCCCGATTCCGAACTTCGTTCACGACCCGACGGCGCCGGATTTTTCCAACCCGAGCAATCCCGGCCACGTTACGACGTTGATTCAAAGTCCTCCGGCCACGCCGGGCGACGCGCGCGTCTTCGATTCATTCTCGCGCGACAACTCCACTTACATCTTAGGCGGCAAAGGCGGTCTTGGCACAACCGAGACGGGCACGGACGGGCAGAAAACCTGGCAGACTAATGCTGGCACAACGGAGCCGCAGCCCTTCGGGATTCTGGGCGGCCGCGCGGTCCTCCTGGCCGATGACAAAGCCCTCGCCTGGATTTCAACCGGCAGCGGCACAGGCAATCTGGACGTTCGCGTCGAGCGAACCGCGGGCTCCTTCGGCAGCGGCGTCAACACCGGCCTCAGCTTCCGCGTCGTTGATAAAGACAATTTCTTCTTCGCCTACACGAGCGATGATGAAGTCAATGCCTCCGGTCCCAAAAAGCTGACGGTGGGTTATTACCAGGCGGGCGTCCGAACAATTCTCACCAGCGGCGTGGCTGTGTCGCCAGCTAATTGGAAGACTCTGCGGGTCTCGACGACCGCGTCGGGCAGTATCAGCGTCTATACGGATGCGAGCCTGATTTATTCGACGACCAGCACGATTTTCGCGACGGCCACGGGGGCCGGGTTATTCAACAACGGCCCAGGCCTGGCCCTGACGAATCGCTGGGATAACTTCACCGTGCTGGACGTGCCTTAAAGTCGAGACTTCTTTACCTTCCGCGCTTCGGGCTGCGTGCTTGACACTCAAGCTACGCGCGCATAATCTTGCGTTTCTCTTAATCAACGCGCGTTCGCCCGAGAGTTCGGCTGCCGTGTGCTTCCTTGCGAGGCGACTGCGCCTGTGTGATACGAGTCAGTAAATGAAGGAGGCTGGAAAAGAATGGCTGTGAAGGTCGGCATCAACGGTTTCGGACGTATCGGGCGCAACGTTCTGCGCACGAGCCTGGGAGACCCCGACATTGATTTCGTCGCCGTCAACGATCTGACGGACACGCGGACGCTCGCGCACCTCTTGAAGTACGACTCGGTGCTCGGCAACCTGGACCACGAAATCACTGCGACCGAAAACGGGATCAAGGTCGAAGCGGACGAATTCCGCGTCTTCTCGGAAAAGGATCCGAGCCTCATTGACTGGGAGTCTGTGGGTGCCGAGATCGTCATCGAATCGACGGGTCGGTTCACCAAGGCCGAGGACGCGCGCAAGCACCTGCGCGGCACCGTCAAGAAGGTCATCATTTCCGCCCCGGCCAAGAACGAAGACATCACCATCGTGCTTGGCGTCAACGAAGGGCAGTACGACCCGGCCGGGCACAACATCATCTCCAACGCCTCCTGCACGACCAACTGTCTCGCTCCGGTCGCCAAAGTTATTCACGAAAAATTCGGCATCCGAACGGCGCAGATGACGACCATCCACTCCTACACGAACGACCAGCAGCTACTTGACCTCCCGCATAACGATTTGCGGCGCGCTCGCGCGGCTGCGATCTCGATGATTCCGACCTCGACGGGCGCGGCCAAGGCCGTCGCCCTCGTCATGCCCGAGCTCAAGGGCAAATTCGACGGCATCAGCGTGAGGGTCCCGACGCCGAACGTTTCGCTCGTTGACGTGGTGATGGAAGTCGAGCGGGAGACGACGACCGAAGAGGTCAACCAGGCTTTGAAAAATGCGGCGGGCGAAGAGCTGCACGGCATCCTGGCCTTCTCGGAAGAGCCGCTCGTCTCGGTGGACTTTCGCAAGAACCCCAACTCGTCCATCATCGATGCCGAGTACACCAAAGTCATCGGCGGCAACCTGGTCAAAGTGCTCTCCTGGTATGACAACGAGTGGGGCTACTCCTGCCGCGTCCGCGACCTCGTCAAGTTCATCGCGGAAAAAGGACTGTAAGCAGTTTTCAGTTTTCAGTTTTGAGTTTTCAGCGGGCGCTGAGAATGGGACTGGAAACTGAAAACTGGAAACTGAAAACTGTTCAATGAAGCTTTCCGTCAAAGACTTGGACCTCAGGGGCAAGCGCGTTTTCGTGCGGGTGGATTTCAACGTCCCCGTCAAGGATGGCAAGGTCGAGGACGACACGCGCATACGTGGGGCGCTGCCGACGATTCAATACATAGTCGAGCAGGGCGGGCGCGTCATCCTGGCCTCGCACCTGGGGAGGCCGAAGGGCGAGCGCGTGGAGAAGTATAGCCTGCGGCCCGTGGCCGAACACCTGTCGAAACTGCTTGGCCGCGCGGTGGAGTTCGCGGAGGATTGCGTCGGCGACGACGTGCGGGCGAAGGTGGAGGCGCTCAAAGACGGTGACGTGCTGCTGCTGGAAAACCTGCGCTTTCACGCCGAGGAAGAGAAGAACGACGACGGATTCGCAAAGCAACTGGCGGAACTTTGCGACGGTCTCTACGTCAACGACGCGTTCGGCGCTGCGCACCGCGCGCACGCTTCGACAGCCGGAATAACGAAACACGTTGAGCAGGCGGCGGCGGGGCTCTTGATGGAGAAAGAGCTTGAATACCTGGGCCGCGTCATCAGCAACCCGGAGCACCCGTTCGTCGCCATCCTCGGCGGCGCTAAAGTCTCGGACAAGATTCCCGTGATAGAGGCCCTCATCGGGCGGCGTGTGGACAAGCTCTTAATCGGCGGGGCGATGGCCTACACCTTTTTCAAGGCGGAAGGCTTCACGGTCGGCAAGTCTCTAGTCGAAGACAACATGATGGAGACGGCCCGCGACATTAAGAAGAAGGCGGAAGAGGCAGGCGTCGAGCTGCTTCTGCCGACCGATCATCAGGTCGTTGACTCCTACGACCCGCTCAACAGTCGCAAGACCATCCCTATCGAGTTCACCAACGCCGGGCTGGTCGGTCTGGACATCGGCGTCGAAACGGTCGCGCTCTTTAGCAATGCTTTGCAGGGCGCGAAGACCGTTATCTGGAACGGCCCGATGGGTGTCTTCGAGGAGAAGCCTTTCGACGAAGGGACGGTCGGGATAGCCCGCGCCGTGGCTGAGGCGGCAGACCAGGGCGCAATCGTCATCGTCGGCGGCGGGGATTCCGTCGCCGCCATCACGCAGGCGGGCGTGGCCGACCGCATCACACACATCTCAACGGGCGGCGGCGCGACACTGGAATTTCTAGCGGGCGACGAATTGCCTGGCGTCGCGGCGCTCAACGATAAAGAATAGTGGTCAGTGGTCGGTGGCCAGTGGTCAGTTAAAAACTGATTGCTCATAGACCACCGACCACCGACCACTGACCACTGACCACTGATTATGCGAAAACCTGTCATCGCCGGAAACTGGAAGATGTACAAGACGGTCTCGGAGGCGGTCGAGACCGTGCTGGGCCTAAAGCCCTTGGTGGCGAACGCTAACCACTGCGAGGTGGTGATCGCGCCGGTTTTCACCGCCCTGAAGACGGTGGCCGACCGGCTCGAAGGCTCGAACGTGAAGGTAGCGGGCCAGAACTGCTCGACCGAGATGGAGGAGGGCGCGCACACGGGCGAGGTTACGGCCCGTATGCTCAAAGACGCCGGGGCGAGCTACGTCATTATCGGCCACTCGGAGCGCCGTCAGTTCTATTGCGAGACCGATTCCTTCGTCAAAAAGAAGGCGCAGGCGGCGATAGTGGCGGGCCTGACCGCGATTGTTTGCGTCGGCGAGACACTGGAACAGCGCGACCAGGGCAATGCCGAATCGGTCGTCAGCGGGCAATTGGTGGGCGGCCTCAGCGGGTTGACAGCCTCTGACCTCGACCGTATCATCGTAGCCTACGAGCCTGTCTGGGCGATTGGCACTGGACGCACAGCGACGCCGGAACAAGCGCAGGAGATGCACGCTTTCATCCGGCGCGTTTTCGCGCAAAGACACTCGGCGAAATCTGCGGAAGCGCTGCGGATTCTCTACGGGGGGTCGGTCAAACCGGACAACGCCGCGGGCCTGATGGCACAGCCGGACATAGACGGCGCACTCGTCGGCGGCGCAAGCCTCAAGGCCGAGAGTTTCGCGCAGATCGTAAATTATAATAGATAGAGATTGAGGACAGTTAATTGACGACCGCTTTTTACATACTTTTTGTTATCTCGTGCATCGTGCTCATCGTCGCAGTGCTCTTGCAGCCGGGCAAGGCAGACGCCGGCGCGCTCTTCTCCAGCAGCGTTTCGAGCACGGCCTTCGGGCCGCGCGGCACGCAGACTCTGCTCGCGAAAATAACCATCGCTGCGGCGGCCCTCTTCATGCTCATAGCGATTGCGCTCTCCTTGCCGGCCATCACAGGCCAGCGCTCGGTCTTGCAATCGGTGGGCGAAGAGGAACCGGCGGCCACGCCGCAGGCTTCACCCGCGACATCTCCGGCCGCGTCGCCCGCGGCATCGCCCGCGACCGAAGGGGCTGCCAACACGAGCGCGCCGGCCGCGCCCGCTGCCTCGCCCGCGAGCAGCCCGAGCACTGGGGCGTCGCCCGCACCAAGCAAGTAGCTGTTTGAGGCATCGCCTGACGCGAAAGACAAAAGCCGAAGTGGCGGAACTGGTAGACGCGCACGTTTGAGGGGCGTGTGAGGTAACTCGTGGGGGTTCGAGTCCCCCCTTCGGCACCAACAAAATCGAGCGAGAACTGCAAGACCGCCCTCATAGGCGGTCTTCTTCTTTTCTTCTCACTTCACACGCCAGAGCGCGAGCCCGCACCCGCCGCTTCGGTGAATGCGCTCGCGGCGAGCAGCTCCCGCGTTTCCTTCTCAACCCTGTCATGTTCGAGAGCTTATTCCACAGAAGAAGGAGTGTCGGTCTTGACGTCGGGGCAAGCTCCGTCAAGGTCGTCGAACTGTCGGGCAAATCGAAAGACCTGACGCTCAAGGCGCTGGCCGCCGAGCCGCTCGCGCCCGAGACGATCTACGACGGGCAGATCATAGACTGCGAAGAAACTTCCAGTGCGATTAAAAAGCTCTTGCGCGAACATGACGTGAGGGCGCGTGACGTCGCGGCCGGCGTCGGCAATCACTGGCTCATCATCAAGATCATCGAAGTTCCCCTGATGGCCGAAAGCGAGTTGAGCGAGTGCATAGAGTGGCACGCGGAAGAGCATGTGCCTTACGAGCTTTCGCAGGTGCGGCTCGATTATCAGATCGTCGGCTCGACCGACTCTTCGCTCCAGGTCTTAGTGGTCGCCTGCAAGCACGAGCCCGTCGATAACCTACAGCAGGTGATCGGGGCCGCGGGCCGCCGTCCCGTCGTCATAGACGTGGACGCGCTGGCCCTGCACAACTGTTACGCGTTCAATTACCAGCCGGAGGACGATGCCCCGGTCGCGCTCGTGCACGTCGGCGCGTCCCGAATGATTATCAACATCGCCAGGGGGAGCCGCTGCGACTTCACGCGCGACATAACGATAGGCAGCAATCTCTACACCGAGCAGCTTCAGAGGGAGATGGGGCTCACCTTCGAGCAGGCCGAAGCCGCCAAGCTCAAGGGGACGACCTCTGCGGAAATCAAGGGGGCGAACGTAATGGAAGCCGTGGCCGGGCTCTCAAAGATGCTCACAACTGAGGAGCAGTTCGAGAGTCTCCTGACTAAGTTCCTGGAGACCTTCGAAATCGAGATCAGGAGGACGCTCGATTTTTATCAGTACACGGCGGGCGAGGGAAGCGTCGTCAGGAAAATCATGCTGTCCGGCGGCGGCTCCAACCTCAAAGGGTTAAGAGAGTTTTTGGCCGAGAAATTTCAAATCCAGGTCGAGCCGCTGGACCCTTTTCGCCGCATCAAGCGCGACGAGCGCAGTTTCAATCACGAATATCTCAACAGGGTGGGGCCGGAGATGGCCGTGGCCGTCGGGCTGGCGCTGCGCGGGACCGACGCGCCGCTCCTGGCGATAAACCTGGCCGAGTCCGGCCTGGAAAACAGAAGCGCAGAAGTGCCGGAAGCTCAGGTCGGAAAGCGCCTCTACAAATTCAAGGGGTACAACGTCCTCGGCGATGACGTCACGGGCGAGCGCCGGGCCGGCAGCCGCGCCGGCCTGCGCGCCATCCTACGCCGCGAGCAGATAGTGCTCACTTCCGCCACGCGCCAAGAAAGACTGTCATTCATTCCCGCCTCTTTGCGAAGGAGAAAGAAAGCGCCCACCCGTATCAGCGAGGACGAGTTGGCGAGCTTCACGCGACAACTCCATGTGCTGTTGTGGGCGGGCGCGCCCGTCATCACGGCCCTGGACATCGCCGCGCAGGGCCAGAAGAACAGGCGCTTCAGGCAGACCCTCGCAGAGGTTCGCCGCGCAGTCGAAGAGGGCTCACTGCTCGGACAGGCCATGCGAGAGCATCCGGAGGTCTTCGACGAGTTCTACGTCAGCCTGATTGAATCCAGCGAAACGGGCTACATCTTTGACAGCGTGATGCCGCGCCTGACGGCTGACCTGGAGAGGAGGGCGGAGCTGCGCCGCAAGGTCAGGGCGTCGCTGCTCTACCCGTTGCTTGGCCTAGGCTTTGGCCTGGTCGTCTCTGTGCCAATCATTTTCAGGAACCTCACGGGCGCGCGGGTCCTGGCCTACGCAGGCAGTGCTGGCGTTATGATCGCCTCGCTCTCTCTTCTCATCGCGCTGCTCTTGCTCGTGGCGTACTTCAGGACGGAGCGCGGGCGGCTACAGATTGACGGGCTACTTTTGCGATTACCGTTTCTGGGAACGAGCCTGGGCACTTATGCGTTGGCGCGTTTTGCCAGGCTTCTCTCGACGATGCTGGCGTCGGGCGTTCCCATCATGAGCGCCCTCAGTATCACGGAAAAGGAGATGGGAAATGCCGTCTTCGCCGAAGCGGTCAAAAGGATAGGCGAGGGCGTCTACCGCGGAGAGAGCTTTTCCGATTCGATGACGGACGCGTTCCCGGAGATATTGACGCAGATGGTGGGCGTAGGGGAGCAGGGCGGGGCACTGGATTCCACGCTCGGGAAAATCGCAGAGCTTTACGAGCACGAAGTAGACAGGGCCGTCTCCCGTCTGACTCTTATAAGTCTACTGATGTCGGCCCTGTTGTTCGCTCTGACCGTCGGCGTTCTGGCCTACGGCGTAAGATAGTCGAGAGCGAAAGTGTCTTCAAAGCCCTGGCGGCTATTAATCAGCTTCCCACTTAACCGGAAAATGAAACGACTGGTAGAGCCGCCCGTTGTAGCGGTTGCTGCCGAAATGTTTGCTCGCAGAGTGGAGCAGGCCGCCAGGGAACATCACCGCGCGGTTGTAGACGTTTCCGATGCGATCAACCTCTAACCATCTACGGCGGTCGTGCAGGTCCCTGACCAGAATATTCTCTAACTTCTCCAGGGGAATCTTTAACCGTTTGGCATCGCGTGCGGTCGGCTTCGCGGTCAGACCCGTGGCGCGATGCTGCCAGATGGAGGTCCCCGCCTCGAAGGGCGCGTCCGGCGTCATGTAAATTAAGAACATGACCCAACTGGTCGGCGTGTCATAGTGTATGCCGACCCTTTCAGCATAACTCCCCTTGGAGTAGGCGCTGAAGAAGACACCGTTGCAGGCCCCTATGTTGTCCAGGTCTTCGTTCCATTGCGGGATGCGAACCTTGAAGAGCCTCTCGATGCGCTCTTTGATTCCACGTGGCTGGTAGGCTTTCGTTCTGAACCCGGTCAGGTCTTCGGGCTCGGTGTATTCCAGGTTGAGGGCTTTTTGCCGGAGGAGGTCCGGGTTCGAGTAAAAGTTATCGACGACGACGATGAAGCGATTCGGCATGGTGAGTTTCCTCTTCGGAAGTTTAAGAACGTCAGTTCTCGCCTTCAGAAACCAGTGAGGCGGACCCGGAACGCGGAGTAAATTACTACAAGACGTGGCCTGGAAGGAAAAAAATTTCGTCGCCTGACGCCTGCCCCTGAAGTGATAGTCGGAAGCAGTGATTCGACCGACGCGAAACGGGGCTCCCCGCTCGCAGCCCTCTGGGTCGTGTCCTAAATTGATTTACCTAACATGATCTGAGGAAAGCTGTCCGAAAGCCCCGAAGGGGCGAGATATGAAAGCCTGGGGCATCGCCCCAGGAACTTGGCACAGCATTCAACGTTAAGCCCTGAAAGGGCGAAATAGATATTCCGCCCTTTCAGGGCTAGCGCTGATAATGATGACCGTAACCTGGGGCGCTGCCCCGGGCTATTATATGACGCCCCTTCGGGGCTTTCGGACGAATCCTATGGGCTTCTGATTTTAGATTAGGACGCTACTGCCCTCTGCGCTTAATTCGATTCTGACACCGAATCTGGTACTCTTAACCCGGCACACTTTTGAGAGACACCCGGCCGGGAGCCCCCGGCCAGACAATTTCCGAAATAGATTTGCATTCACCAGGGAGCATTGATGAAGACGCTCTGCGCTCCTCTTAAGTTTAAAACCCGGCCGATGAAACCGCTCGGCGCGCTCATCCTGCTCCTGCTGGCCGCGCACGCTGGCGCGCTGGCACAGTCAACGGACATCCAGTACCCGACGCCCGTGCGCTCCAATGAGATCAGCGGGGCGATTGCGCCCAGGGACATCGGCGACCCGCGGCTGACGCGCTACTTCTATTCATTCACGGGCACGCCGGGCGACCTCATCGTCTCGGTCGAGAGCCGGAATCTGGAGGGCGACGTTGATGTCTTTACGGCCGGTGCGCTGCGCCCCTTAGCCAAACTCAGCATGTACGCAGGCGTGGCTGCCAGCGGCTCGAAAACCATCTATCTGAGGACGCGTCAGCCCCTCATCCTACGCGTAGAGGCGCGCACCCCCAACGACGACCAGGGCAGCTTTCGCATCAGTTTTCAGGGAGCGTTCGAGCCAATCGGCAGTGAGGTCCCGGACCCTGAGCCCGTTACCCCGACACTTTCGTCAACTACGGCTAAACCAGGGAGGCGCGTCACGGCCACGGGCGCGCGGATAGAAGAACCGGAGCCGGAGACCACAGCAACCAATACTCAGCCGGAGACGCCCGCGCCCGCGAATGAAACGCCGCCCGGAGAGAATCCCGCGTCCACGGATACACCTGCGACCGCAACGGCCACGGAACCACGGCCGCGCTCCAGGACTCCGAGCACCAGGCGCGCGCGCAATCGGCGCTCAAGGTCGCCGCAGGCGACGCGTAGAACTCCTGCGCCGGCCGAATCTTCAACTGCGCCACAGCCGCTTGAGCCCGCGAGCGGGCCGCGCCTCATCATCGAAACCAGGGATGGGATGAGAGTCGAGCGCTACATGACGACGGTGCGCCGCGTCACGGTCGAGAGGGGCCAGATCGTCGTCGTCACCACGGACGGCAAAATCGAGCGGCAGCCGATGGCCAATGTTCTGCGGATGGCGATTGAGCCTTAAACCAAGCGGAGGTTTCTTAATGAGGAAAGCAGCTCTCGTGATTGCCGCAGTCCTGCTCCTGCTGGCGGCGGGCACGGGCGCGGCGGCGCAGCCCTCTAAGGAATCGCTCATACAGGCCTGGGAGAATATTCAGAAGAGCGACACCGAAACCGTGGTCTTCGAGAAGCTCGGCGACAATCGATACAAGTTTAAAACCAACCGCTTCCCATTCGACGGCGAGCTGCGCATCCTGAATGTCATCATCGACGACAGGTTCTCCGATTCGGAGTTCGCTGCCGTGACCGGCACAATCGAGTATGACCTGGTCGGCATCTCCGACGAGGTCGAAAAGAAGTACGAGCGCAGCTACTCGCTGTGGAAGGCGAACAACACCCTCTACTTCGATTCGGAAACCAAATCCTGGATGCCGGCGAGAGATTACCAGGTGAAGGCCACGGCCAGGGCCAGGGAGATGATGGGAGCGGAAGGGTACATAGAAGGACGGCCAAAACAAAACTATTGGTGGACGGCTCTGCTGTCCTGGCTCCCATTCCTTTTGCTGATCGGCTTCTGGGCGTTGCTCTTTAACCGGATCGGAGCCAAGCGTAATCGCGAATACATGGAGAGGGCGACGCTCCACATGAATCGCATGGAGAATCTGTTGGAAAGGATCGCGCAGAGCGTCGAGAACAACCCGAAGCAGGAAGAGTAGCGGGCCGGTTTGGCCGCTTCCGCCCTTTACTCGCAGCGACTCTTCCATTCGATTCAAAAACGGCTTCCTTATGGCACAACCAGCCAGCACAGCAGCGGCCCTCCCTTCGGAAAGCGTGGCGAGGCGGGAGCGTTGGCTTCGCACGCTCGCAGGACTCGGCTTTGTCCTGGTTGCTCTGCTGCTCTATTGGTGGAGCGGGCTCGGGCGCATGATGACGCCCGAGAATTTGGCCGAGCTGAGGATCAACGTCTGGGCTCCGGTTCTGATCGTCTGCGCTATGGCCACGGCCTGGGCTTTTGCGCTGCCGGCTTCAATCTTTCTTTTCATCACGCCGCTACTTTTCGCTCCGCACTGGTCTGCTTTGATTACGACCGTAGGGTGCGCGCTTGGCAGCGGGGTAGGCTACGCGGTCGCGCGTTTTGTGGGCGGCGCGTGGGTGGACCGTTTCAGGGGCGGGCGGCTGCACCGTTTTCTCATGCGCCATTCCAGTTTCATGGTGCTCTTCGCCATCCGCCTGACTCCTTCGAGCCCGCACGGGTTCATCAACTACGGTGCGGGGCTGGCCCGCCTGCCTTTCGCTCGCTTCATTCTGGCGACGACGCTGGCGCTCGCCATCAAGTCTTACGTCTACGCCGAAGCCGTGCATCAGACGGTGGGCGCAAAATCCCTTTTCGACGCGCTCAACGCGAAGACAATGCTTTCGCTCTCGGCCGTCGCGGCGCTCGCGCTCGTCGGGCACCTACTGCACAGGCGCTACCTGAAAACGGACCCTCAATCGGGCGCGGCTGCGGAGGACGCCGGATGAAGCGGCGCGCTCCACTAACCGAGAAGATGGCGCGGACGCCCGTTCGTGCGAAGCCACCCGTTTATCCTTTCACGGCCATTGTCGGGCAGGACGAGATGAAACTCGCGCTCCTGCTCAACGTCATCGACCCGACAATCGGCGGTGTGTTGATTATGGGCCACCGCGGGACCGGGAAATCAACGGCCGTGCGTGCGCTGGCAGACCTCCTGCCGGAAATCCAACGCGTGCGCGACTGCCTCTACGGCTGCGACCCGGCGGACGAAGCCTTGCTCTGCGATGATTGTTTCGCGCGGCTCTCTTCCGGTGAGAAGCTGGCACAGGTGCGCTCACCCGTAGGCGTCGCGGATTTACCGCTCGGGGCGACCGAAGATCGCGTGTGCGGGACCATCAACATCGAGCGGGCGCTCTCTGAAGGCCTCAAGACTTTTGAGCCGGGACTGCTCGCGCGCGCCAACCGCGGCTTCCTCTACATAGACGAAGTGAACCTGCTCGAAGATCACCTGATTGACCTCCTGCTCGACGTGGCTGTCACGGGCCGCAACGTGGTCGAGCGCGAGGGCGTCTCGGTCGAGCACCCGGCCCGCTTCGTGCTCGTCGGCTCCGGCAACCCTGAAGAGGGAGAACTGCGCCCGCAGCTTCTGGATCGCTTCGGCCTGCACACGGAAGTCAGGACCGCCGCCGACCCCGAAGAGCGCGTCCGCATTGTCGAGCGGCGCGATGCTTTCGACCGCGACGCGGAAGGCTTTCGCGCGGAGTACGAGAGCGAGCAGGAAGCTCTGAGGCGAAGACTCGTGCGGGCGCGCAAAGGTCTTCGTCAGGTCAAGCTCGCGCGCGAGCTGCTCCACCGCATAGCGGAACTTTGCGGGCAGCTCAAGGTTGACGGGCACAGGGGCGAGTTGACCATCGCGCGGGCCGCGCGCGCCCTGGCGGCGTTCGAGGGGCGCAAGTCTGTTGGGCCAAAAGACGTGCGACGCGTGGCGACGATGGCCCTGCGCCACCGCCTGCGCCGCGACCCACTGGAACAGACCGGAAGCGGCGCGCGCGTCGAGCAGCAGCTAGATAAACTTCTCCCAATGGGCGCCTCTGACGTGCGCAGGCAGGCGGCGGACACGACGGATGAGGACGAGCCCAAGCCCCTTTCATCGCCGACGGGCGGGAGGGATGATGACGGCGCGGGAGGCATGAGCGCGCGAACAGGAAAGGGAGCGGACGGCGCGCCAAGTAACGATGCCCGACGCGAGACATCGCCTCCACCGATTGATGCAAGTTTGCCGGAGGTCTCGCTCAATTCGCTCGCAGGTGGCGAGCGTGGAAGAGAGGCGCAAACGGGTTCCGCGCGCAGGCGCTCAGGGCTAAGCAGAAGTCAGAACAATGCGCGCGGCGGGCGTTACGTCCGCGCCCAGCCCTTGCCGACCGCGGAGGGTAAGGTGGCGCTCGACGCGACGCTTCGCGCGGCGGCGCAGGCGATGGAAAGCAAGAGGAGCGAGGAGGGGGAGGAACGGCCTACAGTCTCAATCCCCGCGCACGCGTTGCGCTACAAGCGCTTCAAACGGAAGGCTGGCACGCTTTTCATCTTCGCCGTTGACACTTCCGGGAGCATGGCTCTGAATCGAATCGCGCAGGCCAAGGGCGCGCTCGTGCGCCTGCTTCAACGTTCGTACATCAAGCGTGATCGCGTCGCGCTGGTCAGTTTTTGCGGTCAGGGGGCGGACGTCCATCTCGGGCCGAGCGCGAGCGCGGCGCGGGCCAGAAGAATTCTGGATACTTTGAGCGTCGGCGGCGCAACGCCTCTCGGGGCGGGGCTCGCGTGCGCGCTGGGAATAGCGCGCCGGGCGCGCGGGCAGCAACAAGAGCGAATCGTCCTCTTCCTTTTCACGGACGGACGCGCCAACATCTCTCTGGCACAGGGCGAAGCGTTGAGTCGAGCGGCGCGTCAAAGCGCGATCAATAACGAGCTTGAGGTATTGGGCGCGGCCCTCAAGCGGATTGAGGTCAGGACGGTCGTCGTGGACACTCAGAACCGCTTTGCCTCCGGCGGGGAGGCGCGAAAGCTTGCCGTCACTCTCGGCGCGAGTTACGTTTACCTCCCCACTGCCGCGACGGCAGGCGCGCAATTCGACGCGCTGGTTCATCAGGCCGAAGGCGCACCCTAGTTGATTTCATGACCGAGAAGAGAAAGAGCACAACAGAAACGAGCGAATGCTTAACGGCCACGGAGCGCGACAGGCGCGTGCTTGCGCTCTACGAGCAGGTGATAGAGATTGAGCAGCGCCTGATCCCGACGGGCCTGCACGTTCTCGGTCGTCCGCCGCAGCGGGAAGCGCGCGCCGATATGCTGCGGATGGTCGCTTCCTTCGACCGGCCGGAGCTAAATGCGCGTGCCCTGCCGGATCTGGTGGCCGAGGGCTCAGGTTTTGGCCCATACGCTGATTTGCTGGAAGCAGGCAAGGATTCGGAAATTCGCTTACGCGAAAGAGAGCGCGTGGACGAGATCGTTCACGCCGCGATTGAGCTGTTCACGAACGCTGGCACAGAAGCGGCTACGACCTGGTTAGAAGAGACAGCAGGAGTCAGAAAGGAAGAGGCGCTCCCCATCTTCTCTCTGCTGACTCGAATTACAGAGCAGCTTGCCTCTAACCACGAGCTTGAAAGTCTATTGCGTGCCCTGCGGGGCGAGTACATAGAGCCTGGGCCGGGCGCGGACATCGTTCAGAACCCGGACATCCTGCCGACGGGGCGCAACACGCACGCAATCAACCCTTACACGGTCCCTTCAGAAATTGCATACACGCGCGCCGAGCGAACCGTCAACGGCTTGCTCAAGCGCCACGTCTTTGAGCAGGGGCGTTACCCGCGCGCGATGGCGCTGGTGCTGTGGGGCCTGGACAACATCAAGACGCAGGGCGAAGGCGTGGCGCAGGCGCTCTGGCTGTTGGGTGTGCGCCCCGTGCGCGATGCGATGAACCGCGCGACGGCTGTCAGCGTCATCCCGCTCGAAAAACTGGGCCGCCCGCGCATAGACGTCGTCATGACCGTCTCCGGCATCTTCCGCGACCTCTTCGGCGCGACGATGAATCTTTTGGACAGGGCCGTCCGCGTAGTGGCCTCGCTGGACGAACCGCCCGAGATGAACTACGTGCGCCGTAACGTCCGTGAGCAGATCAGGGCGGAGAATTGCGAGTTTGACGAGGCGGCCCTGCGCGTCTTCTCGAATGCGCCGGGAAACTACGGCACGAACGTCAACTTCATGGTGATGGATTCGCAGTGGGAGCACGGCGACACGCTCGGCGATCTTTTCGTCACGCGCAAGTGCTTCGCCTACGGGCGCGACGCAGAAGGGCGCGCCGTCGAGGGCCTGGAGGCGCGTCGCGCGATGGAAGTGGCGCTCTCTCGCGTCGAGGCCACCTACCAGAACATAGACACGTTCGAGATCGGCATCACGGACGTGGACCATTACTTCGAGTACCTGGGCGGCGTGACTAAAGCTGTCGAGAAGCGTGCTGAAAAGCGCCCGGCGGTCTATCTTTCGGACGCGCTCTCGCGCGACCAGAAAATTCGCTCGATAGAGGAGACCGTGCGCCTGGAGACGCGAGCCAAGACGCTCAACCCGAAATGGTACGAAGGGATGCTCAGGCACGGTTTCCGCGGCGTCGCAGAGATTGAGAGCCACATCAGCAACACCTTCGGTTGGTCCGCGACCGCCGACGCCGTGGACGACTGGGTCTACACTGAGGTAGCCAGGACTTTCGTGCTGGACGAGGAGATGATGAATCGCCTGAGCCAGCTCAACCCGCACTCGGCGCGCTCGCTCGTCGCCCGCCTACTGGAGGCGAACGGGCGCGGCTTCTGGGCCGCCGAGGAGAAGATGCTGGAGCGGCTCCGTGAGATTTTCGCTAAGCTGGAAGACCAGATTGAGGGGGTGGCGTGATGGAAAGTAAACTTTGGCACACCGGACGCCTGATGAAGATGGGCCTGATTATCCTGGGCCTCGCTTTACTGTGCGCTCACAGCTCGCGCGTAGTCGCGCAGGACGCCGCGAAGGAGAAGCGGGACAATATTCGTCGCCTGCTGGTGGTGACCAAGTCCGCGGAGTTAGGTGCGCAAATCATCGAGCATTCTCTCTCTCAGATCAAAGAGAATTTGCTTCGGATACCTGGCGAACCGCTAGCGCCCGCAGTGCTGGAACGCATCCTGCAAATCGCCTCGGAGGAGATGCATACACAGTTTTCAGCCGAGAAAATGATTGATGCCGTCATCCCCATTTACGATAAATATCTGAGTGCTGAAGAAGTCAAAGCCCTATTGGCATTCTATGAATCGCCGCTGGGCCAGAAAGTCACTACTGTAATGCCGCAAATCATGAACGAAGCTTACGGAGAAGGGATCAAGCTCGGGGAAGCGGCGACCGTCAGAGTATTACAGAAGATAGAGGCCGAAGGGCTGCTCTCCGCGCCGAAAGAAGCGAAGCCAAAGCCTCAACCCACAGCGCCAAAGAAACGCGGCACTCAGAATTGATAACCCTTCGATCTTCAATTAAGTTTCCATTCCGGTTCGACTAGATGCGGATTCGATGATGAAAGTAGTGGTTTGTTACGTCGGCTCAAGTTTGCTCGCGCCGCTTAGACAAGCGGAGCGCGAGATAAACCGTGACTACGCGCTCGGCTTGAGCATCGCAGCCTACAACTTTGGGATGAGCCTGACTGCCAGCCAGTGGCGCGAGGCCGAGCAGGACTTGAGCGAGGCCGACCTGGTCTTCGTCATACACGTCATGGACGGCGAGAACGCCACACATCTACTGGGAGCGCTCGAACAGCACAGGGCGCGGCACCACGCCGTCATCGTCATCAACTGTATGCCGGACCTGATGCGCCGGACGCGCATGGGGAAGTTGGATTTTGGCCGCATGTTCGGCGCGGAAGTGCGCGAGGCGAAAGAATCCCGCGAGGGCGGTGAAGAGTCCGCGGGCACAGGCGGCGAAGCCAAAAGGCCCGTGCATCTAGCCCGGCGAATCGGCGCGTGGATGGGCGAGCAGGCGCGCGCGCATCGTGGGAAGAAGCGGCGCAGCCACACGCAGTATCTGAAACTCGTTGACCGTCTGCCGGCCATCCTGCGCTTCGTTCCAGGCGCGGGGCGACTGCGCGACGCGAAACATTACCTCTACCTCTTCTGTTACTTCCTACAGCCAACGCCCGGCAACATTCGCTCGATGGTGCTCTACGCCGTCAAGCATTACGTGCCCCTCGCAAGTGGCGCGAATTCCGAAATCCGCGTTCCGCCGCCGGAGACGATGCCCGCGGTGGCTATCTACCACCCGAGCGCGCCCTCTCTTTTCGAGTCGTTCGCGGCCTACAGGAAATGGTACGAACGGCGCGCGGGCCGTGGCCGTCGGTTCTCGCTTAATCCGGACAACACCATCGGGCTGCTCCTGATGCGCCCGCAGATAGTCAGCCGCACGAGCAAGGCTTACGACGGGTTGATTCAGGCTATTGAGTCCGAGGGGCTCTCGGTTCTGCCAGTCATCTCGACCTTGATGGATAACCGCGAAGCGTGCCAACGATACTTTCTGGACGAGACGGCGCGCGACGCTGGCGATGGACGGAAAGCTAATTCCGGTCTGCCGTCCCGCGTGAGCCAGATCGTGTCGCTGACAGGTTTTAGCTTCGTGGGCGGGCCGGCGATGAACGACAGCGAGGCGGCCGTGAAATTCCTGCGAGATTTGAACCGCCCGTTTCGTTCGGCCGTCAGCCTGGACACGCAGACAGTCGAAGCGTGGCAGGAATCCTTCACGGGCCTCAACCCCGTTCAGGCGGGGATGCAGGTCGCCATTCCCGAATTGGACGGGGCGACAGAGCCTTTTGTGTACGGCGGCGTCCGCGACGGAGGCTTTGAGCCAATGCCGCTTGACGAGCGCTGCCGCCGGCTGGCACGGCGCATCAAGCGCTGGAATCATCTGCAAAGGGCCGAGCGGTCAAACGTTCGGCTGGCGATACTGCTGTTCTGCTTTCCGCCGAACAAGGGGAACGTGGGAACGGCCGCCGACCTGGACGTTTTCCCGAGCGTGTGGGAGACGCTGAAGGCTTTGGAGCGCGACGGCTACGACGTGGAAGTTCCTTCGAGCCCGGATGAATTGCGTGAGATGTTGGTGAGGGGAAATTCCGAGCGGTTCGGCGCGACGGCCAACGTGGCTTACCGTATGAGTGCGGACGAGTACAGAAGTCTCTGCCCTTACGTCGAGGAGATAGAAGACGAGTGGGGAACTGCGCCGGGCACCATCAATTCGTTTGCCGGAGACCTTTTGATTCAGGGCGTCACGCTGGGCAAGGTCTTCGTCGGCGTCCAGCCGACCTTCGGGTACGAGGGCGACCCCATGCGCCTTTTGATGGCGCGAAGCGGAGCGCCGCATCACGGCTTCATGGCGCTCTACACTTACCTCGAAAAAGTTTTCCGTGCGGACGCCATCCTGCACACAGGGACACACGGGGCGCTGGAATTCATGCCGGGCAAGCAGGTGGGCCTGTCCGAAAACTGCTGGCCGGACCGCCTCATCGGCGAGTTGCCGAACCTGTATATCTATAGCGTCAACAATCCGTCCGAAGGCACGATTGCCAGGCGCAGGTCTTACGCAGAGCTTGTCTCTTACCTGACCCCTCCCATCGAGAGCGCTGGCCTTTACAAAGACCTCGCCGCGCTCAAGGAGTCGCTCGCGTCCTATAGGCAGGCGACCGACGAAAGGGAGCGCGCGCAGTTGTACGCGACGATAGAGGAGACAGCGCGCGCGTTGAATCTGGAAGTGGGTTAACTTGTAATCATCCATGTTGACTTTCCGGGTTATCAAAGTTCAAAACCTGAGATGTGAGCGAAGACACCACACAGATCACACTCAGAACCGTCCTGGAAGCTATCAACGCGCTTGGCGTTGAACTCCACAACTTCCGCGCGGAGATGCAGGGATTTAGGGAAGCCGTAGAAGTCAGACCCGAAGAGATAGAAAGCAGCCTGGACATTCTTGCGAGTGACGTGCTTCGGGTCCGGGCGCGTGAATCCCTCGCACGCAAAAACCAGGAGACGGTAGAACGGCTATTGAATGAAAGCGACAGCATTGACGCCGGCAAGAAAAGAGTGTGAAGGGCGAACTGCACACCCGCCGGAATCTGTACACGCTGGCAATTCCCTCCAAACTTCTTTAGAATAATTTTCAGTTCACCCCCGAACTCTCAGCCCCAAGTGAAGAGTTTTTTTACCCTGCTCGCGTCCGCAGTTTCCTCAGAAGGGCGACAAGCAGGCCGAGCCTTATCTGCACGGGGTGAAAGTTATGAATTCGTTCGTCAGGGATTTAGAGCAAGCGGGTCCAATGAAAACCACACGGCGATCAAACGCCATCATTCAAACTCTCGGCATCATCGTCCTTCTCGTACTATCAACCTTTTCCCTGCAAGCCGCGACGCTCCCGGCAGGCTTCGCCGAAGCGCTGGTCGCCAGCGGCCTCAGCAACCCGACGGCGATGGCGTTTGCGCCAGACGGGAGGCTGTTCGTCTGCCAGCAGGGGGGCCAACTCCGCGTCATTAAGAACGGGGCGCTGCTCGCCACGCCCTTCCTGTCCGTGACGACGGACCAGTCAGGCGAGCGCGGCCTGCTCGGCATAGCTTTCGACCCGAACTTCGCGACCAACCGCTTCATCTACATCTATTACACGGCGACGACCCCGGCCATACACAACCGTGTCAGCCGCTTTACGGCCAGTACCTCCAATAGCGACGTCGCCGTTGCCGGAAGCGAGGTCGTCATCCTCGAGCTGAATAATCTCAGCAGCGCGACTAACCACAACGGCGGCGCGATGCACTTTGGACCGGACGGGAAGCTCTACATAGCTGTCGGCGAAAACGCCAACCCCGCGAATTCGCAGACGCTCACGAACCTGCTTGGGAAAATCCTGCGCATCAACTCGGACGGCACGATCCCGACCGATAATCCCTTCTTTAATTCGGCGTCCGGCGTCAATCGCGCGATCTGGGCCTGGGGCCTGCGTAACCCCTACACGTTCGCCTTCCAGCCTGGGACGGGCAGAATGTTCATCAACGACGTGGGGCAGAGCGCCGTCGAGGAGATTAATGACGGGGTCGCTGGGTCGAACTACGGCTGGCCCACGTGCGAGGGAAGCTGCGCGAACGCCAATTTCAGAGACCCGCTCTTCCAGTACGGGCACAACATAGGGCCGACGGGCGGTTGTGCCATCACCGGCGGAACTTTCTATAACCCCACGGTCAGCCAGTTTCCGGCCCAGTACGTCGGGAAATATTTCTTCGCGGATTTTTGCAGCGGCTGGATCAGGCTGATGGACCCGTCGAACAACACGGCCGCAGACTTCGCCTCCAGCATCAATTCCCCGGTGGACTTGCAGGTCGGCCCCGAAGGGAACCTCTATTACCTCGCCAGGGGCAGCGGCGCTGTCTTCAGAGTCAGCTTCACGGGCGGGCAGGCCCCGTCAATCGGCACGCACCCGGCAAATCAGACCGTCGCGGAAGGGCAGCCCGCCACTTTCAGCGTCGGCGCTTCCGGCACTCCGACCCTGAGCTATCAATGGCAGAGAAACACAGTCAACATTCCGAACGCCAACTCGTCAAGCTACACCCTGTCGTCCGCCACGCTCGCGGATAACGGGGCGAAGTTCAGAGTTGTCGTAACCAACTCTTTCGGCACGGCGACGAGCAACGAGGCGACTCTGACGGTGACGGCGAACCAGCCGCCCGCAGGCAATATCGTCAACCCGGTGGCTGGCACACTCTATAGCGGCGGCCAGACCGTCAACTATTCAGGCACGGGCACTGACCCCGAGACCGGCAGTTTGCCAGCCAGCGCTTTCACCTGGCAGGTGGATTTTCATCACGACACGCACGTCCACCCATTCATCCCGGCGACGTCTGGCGCGA
>DATEMM010000435.1:0-2393 GCA_035275605.1 Pyrinomonadaceae bacterium | reverse complement strand
TAACTGCTCACTTCTTTACCGCTGTCTTTCTTCCGGCAGTGCCGGTCTGCGCCAATCCGGCTCGCCCGTGCCGACGCGGCGGACGTAGATGCTCGCGCCCTGCACGCGCTCGACCTCGACGCGCTCTCCTGCTTCGAGCGGCTCCTCGCCTTCCGCTGGATACGCCGTCCACGTCGAGCCGAAAACTTTCACCGCGCCTTCGTTAAGCGCGCCCTCGCTGGACGTGACGACTGTGCCGATTTTCCCCGGCAGCGCATCAACCCCCGACTTCAAATCGCTCCCGGTCTTTTCGCGCGAGAAGTAGTTGATGAAGATCGTCCGCGAGGCGGCCGTCAGCGCCGTCGAGACGAGCGCGAAGATGAGAAACTGTAGCGGCAGGCTCGTGATGCCGACCAGCCCGGCGAGCGCCGCCGCCAGCGCCCCGATGCCGAACCAGAGCAGGACGAATCCGGGCGTGAAGACTTCCGCGACGATCAGAATCACGCCGAGCACCGTCCAAACTATCCATGTCCAGGTAGCGTCCATCTATTTGATTGCGGATTTGGGATTGCGGATTGCGGATTGAAAAAGCCAGGCGGCTCTTTTCTTAAATCCGCAATCCGCAATCCACAATCCGCATTCCGAAATTCCCCCTCATCCTTTGAACATATTTTTCAGGACGAACCAGATGTTCGCGGGGCGCTCTGCCAGCCGCCGCATGAAGTAAGGATACCAGTGTTTGCCGTAAGGCACATAGACGCGCATGTTGTAGCCCGCCTGGGCGAGCTTTAATTGAAGGTCGCGACGGACGCCGTAGAGCATCTGGAACTCGAAAGCCTCCTGACCGATTCCCTCCTGCCTGGCGTACTCGACCGTGGCCTCAATCATTTTCGGGTCGTGGGTCGCGATGCCGTGGTAGACGCCCGAGGAGAGCAAGAGTTTCATCACGCGCACGTAGTTATCGTCTACGTCCTTTTTGTCCGGGAAAGCGACTTCGGGCGGCTCGTTGTAGGCTCCTTTGCAGATTCGTATGCGGGCCGGAATCTTCAGGATGTCCTGTACATCGTCGTAGGTGCGGCGCAGATAAGATTGCAGGACGATGCCGACGTCGTTGAGGCCAAACTCCGCGCGCAGCCGCTTGAAAATATCGATCGTCACCTGCGTCACGTGCGACGCCTCCATGTCTACGCGCACGAAGTTGCCTCGGCGCGCAGCCTCCTCGACCACCTGGCGCGCGTTCCTGTAGGCCAGCTCCGGGTCAATTTCCAATCCGAACTGCGTGAGCTTGATGGAGACGTTCGAGCGAATCCCTGTGTCGTCGATGCGCGAAAGAATCTGTAGGTACTCGCGAACCTCTGCTTCGGTCTCGGCGGCTGAGGCGACGGATTCGTTGAGGTGGTCGAAGGAGGCGGAACAGCCCCTGGCGTTGATCTCGCGGATGGCGGCGATTGCTTCCTCTATGTTCTCGCCCGCGACAAAGCGGGTCGTCATCTTTTTGAAGAGGGCGAAGCGCGTTGCGAAATCCTTCAGGCCCTCGCGGCGCGACAGGTAGAGCAGCGCGTTTCTCGTGACCATGAGATTAGAGTGACGAGTAATGAGTAACAAGATGCTAGATGTCAGATGCTAGATGCTGGCAAGAGCTTTTACTAGCATCTGGCATCTAGTATCTAACATCTGCCTTACTCATTACTCATTACCTTCCTTTTCCCTTTCGTCTGATGATGCGATTCTGAAGTAAGCGCCAGCATAAGTGAAAGTTCCGACCGCAGGCAAGCGCCGTCACCCTTTGATTCTGTTGAGGCCGATCTCTTCCTGGACGGGCCGCAGGGCGTCTATGACGAAGCGTATGTGCTCGTCCATCTCGACGCCAAGCTCCGCGACTCCCTGCCGTATGTCGTCGCGGTTGACCGTGCGCGCGAACGCCTTGTCCTTCAATTTCTTCTTGACGGAGGAGACTTCCATGTCGTCCAGGCTGCGAGAGGGGCGCACCAGGGCGCAGGCGACCAGGAAGCCGCACAGCTCGTCGGTCGCAAAAAGCGCGCGAGCCATGTCCGTGTCGCGCGGGACTCCAGTGTAGGTCGCGTGCCCCATGATGGCGCGGATGATGCGGTCCGGATAGCCGCGCCCGCACATTATCACCGCTCCCTTGAAAGGGTGCTCGTCCGCGCTCGGGAACATCTCGTAATCAAAATCGTGCAGGAGCCCCGTCATGCCCCACTCGTCGGGGTCCGCATCCGCGCCGCCATAGCGTGCCGCGCACGCGCGCATCGCCGCCTCGACCGCCAGCGCGTGCTTACGCAGGCTATCGCCCTTCGTGTACTCACACAGCAATTCCCAGGCGTCTTTTCTGTCCGGCATAAGAGTAGTGGTCAGTGGTCGGTGGTCAGTGGTCAGATAAAAGAAAGGCGATAAAG
>DATEMM010000434.1:0-4661 GCA_035275605.1 Pyrinomonadaceae bacterium | reverse complement strand
CAGGGACGAGCGTTTCGGATAAGGATGAGGTCGGGGGCAGGGCGTTCGGTTCGGGCTACCTGCGGCCCTCCTTCCAGCTCGGCGCGACTTTCGACGATAACTTCTTCTACCGTTCCGCGACGGGAAGAGAGTTGGGAGTTTTCACTTTCGCTCCGCGCCTTGAATACGAGATTCCGGGGCCGGAGCGCGGCCTTCGCCTCTCACTGGAGTCGCGCCTGCGCCGCCTGACCAATGGCGAATGGGCCAACGGTCACACGCTGGACTTTGACGCGCGCTTCGACGTGACGCCTTTCTTCCGCCTAGCCCTGCGTGAGCATTTCGTGCGCTCGCCATTGGACGCCCGCGAGTACGACCCCTCGGGCGAGACTTACATCGTCGGCGACACGTTCAACCGGAACGATGCGGGCATCCGCGCCGAGTATCAGTTGAGCGAGCGCAGCCGCCTGGCGCTCGAAGCGGGCTATAACATTGTGCGCTGGAGCGAAGACCACATCGCCAGTGCGCCGCTCTTCATAGATTACGACCAGTATTCCGCCGGGGTCGCTTACGACCGGGACATCTCCGAGGAGACGACCGCGACGCTCGCTTTCACTTTCGGAGACGGCAGGTCGGACGCGCCGCTCCGCCCGCAGTTCGACGGCCTCAGTAACCTCAGACGCTATCTGTTTGAGATCGGGGCGCGCACGCAGGTCTCTGAGACGAGCGGGATGCTGTTTCGCGTAGGCTTTGAGCGCGACGAATTCAGGAACGCGCCGGAGGCAAACGAATTCAGCGGCCTCGTCTTCGACCTGCGATTTAGGCGGGATTTGACCCCGAATACAAATTTTGAGCTCGCGGGTCTGAGAAAAGTCCAGGTTTCGGCGTTTAATCTAGAAGGAGGCAACGCGCGCCTGCTCTCGACGGGTGGGGCCGCGCGCCTCGAAACGACGCAATGGGAGAGCTTGAGATTGGCTTTAGGCCTTGATTATCAACAGTTGAACTTCCCCCTGGCCATCGTTCCGACCTCGACGGCCAGCGGCGGCGTCTTCGTGGGCGGTTTTGCGGGCGAGCGCAGGAAAGACCACCTGTACGGCTTTTCGCTCGAAGCCTCCTACCGATTTAGCGAGCTTTTGAACACCCGCTTGGTTTATAGTTTTTCACGCAGGGATTCGACCATCCCTGTCTTGACCTTCAACCGGAACCGGCTTTCGCTGGTTTTCGAGATCGGACGGCGCAACCCCGTCAGGGGACGCCCGTTCTAAACCGGCTTGAACCTTTGCGACGGGCCGACGGCCATTGCCCGGCTCCAGCTCGTCGCCTCAACCACAGGGCTTAGGAATTTGAGTGCATTATGAAGAAAGCAGTATTTCTCCTCGCCGCCGTCCTCGCCACAGGGGCGCAAGCAGCCGTGGCGCGGACGCAGTCTAATAACATCGCGCCCGCCGGCACCACCATTGAGACTCCCGGCAAGGCGGACGATAAGGCCAAGACCACAGAGCAAGGCAAACCAGCCACGCCCACTACGGCCGCCGCCACGCCTCTGACCCCGACCGGCTCCGAGGCGGCCACGAGCGACGCGCCGTCCAAGACAATCACGACAGTTCCGAGCGGCGCTCCCGCGTCGAGCGCGCCCGCGAAAGGCGAAGAGCCCAAAACGACGCCAGCCACTTCAGCGCCAGCGTCTCCGCCGCCGCCTCTGACTAGCATCTACCGCGTCGGCGTGGGCGACGTGCTGGACATCCGCCTGCTCAACGCGCAGACGCGCGAATCAACCCTCTTCACGGTGATGGCCGGCGGGCTCCTGGAGTATCCGCTGGCGGGCGACCCGCTTCAGGTGACGGGCCTCACGACCGATGAGATTGACAAGAGGCTGACCTCCGCCATCAAGCTCTACGAGAACCCGCAGATCGTCGTCAGCGTGCGCGAGTACGCGAGCCACACAGTGATCGTGACGGGCCTGGTCAACGATCCGGGGACGAAAGTGCTGAGGCGCGAGGCCATGCCGCTTTACGTCTTGCTGGCCGAAGCCCAGCTCAAACCGGAAGCCGGTCGCGCCACCGTCATGCGCGCCGACGGCCAGAGCCAGGACATTCTTCTCACGGACCCGAAGGCGACGACCACTTTTGTGCTCCCTGGCGATGTGATTACCATCACGGCCCTGCCGCCGCAGGCCCCGCAGTTCTTCTACATCGGCGGGCAGGTGACGTCACCCGGCCAGAAGGATTTCCACGCCGGCCTGACTCTGACGCAGGCCGTGCTGGCTTCTGGCGGCACGACGCGCTTTGCCGGAAGCAAAGTCAAAGTCGCGCGCCAGGGCGCAGACGGAAGGCTCTCGGCCACCGAGTACAATCTGAAGCAGATTGAAGCCGGGAAAGTGCCGGACCCCGTCCTGCAACCCGGCGACCGTGTGGAAGTCGGCCGCGGAAGCTGGTAGAAAGCTCGTCAATGGTCAATGGTAAATAGTGAATGGTAAATAGTGATTGGTAAATGGTGAATGGATAGACGGCTTTTTCTATTCACCATTTACCATTTACCATTTACCATTGTATTATTCGGCCTGTCGGAGCGGACGCCCTACTAAGGTCTGCGCGCGGCCAACAGCGATTCCCGACGAATTTAATGAGACATTCTCATCATAAAATTTGCCCCTACCTGCCGGAGGTCTACTACCTTGATTAAGAGAAACAAATTTGGCGCGGCGGCGCTCTTGGCGGCGCTTCTGCTTGCGCCCTTCACGCCGGCCTACATTGCCCGGGCGGGCGCGCGCGTTTTGGCACAGCAGGACGACATTCCGTCCGACGCCGAGCAGGCGATGTTTACGAAAGGGCAGAACCTGTATAACCAGGGTCGCTACGATCAGGCCGTCACCGTGCTCCAGGATTTTCTCAAGACCTACCCGCGCAGCATCATCACGGACCTGACGCTGCTCTGGCTCGGCCGCTCCTACATGCAACTGGGCAAGATTCAGGAGGCCGAACAGGTAGGCACGCGCCTGCACGCCATCAAGGACACGCCCTTCGCGGACATTTACGAGGGCGAGCTGGAAACGGCACGCGCCGAAGCAGCCACGCGCCCCATTCCGGCCAGCACCAACAAGACCGCGACCTCGACCGCCAGGAATTCTGAGGCCAAACCGCCGGTGACAAGACCGACCCCGGTCAAGCTGCCCGCGACTACGCCGACCCCGACTCCGGCACCACGCGTCGCCAGAAACACCCCGAGCAGCAGGCCCCTGACCAACATCAAACCGCCGACGACCAGGCAGCAGCCCACGCAGGTGGCAACGAACTCGAACACTTCGACGGGCACTGGCACAGAGGCCGCTAAGGCCGCGCAACAGGCTCGCCGCCTCAACCCGCCGCCGACGAACGCCGCGACGGAGGTGGCCAAGGCCAACCCTGCCCCGACGCCCACGCGCCGTAACACAGGACGCAACCGGCGTGTGGCGCCCGCGAGGCAGCCAGCCTCCGCAGCGACGGGAGTCTCCGGGCAAAACGTGGCGTCGTCAATCACTCTCAGGAACCCGCCTGTCAGCAATCCGCCGCGCACTCAGCCCAGAGCCGAGTTGGCGACCAACAACACTCCGCGAACAACGCCGTATTCAGGAGGCAACCCAGCGACTCGCCCGACCCCGACTCCGACAATGACTTCGACGGCGATGAATTCGAACCCGACCACAACGCCAATCGAAACTCCGGTCAGGACCGTGACGACTCCGCCCGTCAACATTACGCCCTCGGACAGTTCTCTCCCACAGGGCAGCGGCTTGAGCGTGACGGTGAAACAGATACCGAACCTCGTCCTGGCCCTTCGCAGTAACTCGGAGTTCGCGCAACCTGGGCAGAGCATTCAACTGCCGCTGACCATCAGGAACACCGGCAACAAGGCGGACCAGTTCCGCCTGGAGACTGACCTGCCGGCCGAGTACCAGCCGACCTTCAACCTGGCACAGAGCGGCGCCGGCGCGGAACTTCCCGTGCTGGTCACTCCGCAACTCGCACCCGGAGCTGCGACCGACGTTGTCCTGAATTTGCGCGTGCCGGAGACAGCCTCGGACGGGCAGCAGATGAAGTTCTACGTCCGCGCCGCCTCGCAGGCCGATTACCAGATGATGAAAGTGGCCGACGGCTCCATCAACGTTGTGGCCGCGTCGCTGGCAGGGACTTCCAACGTCTCGGAGACTTCCGTCATGCCGGGCGACACTTTCACGCAGACCATCGCCATACGAAACTCCGGCAGCTCACCGGCACGAGGGACGCGCGCCGATTTCGTACTCAACCCGAACTTCGAGCTGGTCAGCGCCAACCCGCAGCCCATTAACTATGACCGGGCCTCGCGCACAGCCATCTGGAGTCTGGGCGATCTGGGCTCGCGCTCGACGCGCGACATCAGCGTGACCTTGCGCGCCGTGCCGGACGCTTTGGCCAACACCAGCACGGTCGGGCGCGGGGCGCTCAGGACGCAGTCGTTGCCCTTTGGCTCGAACTTCGACAGCCCCTCCATCACTGTCGGCAAAGTCCCCAAAGCTAGGATCGACGCCGTCTCGGTCGGGTTGACGACCACGCCGGGCGACACCATCTACATTCCTTTCGTCGTCCGCAATCCAGGCAACGCTGCGGACGGCTATGACCTGCTGGTCTCTGCTGCGGGAGCCCCGCAGGCAGTCATTTACGCGGACACGA
>DATEMM010000433.1:0-10041 GCA_035275605.1 Pyrinomonadaceae bacterium | reverse complement strand
GCTGACGGTTTTGGGTAGCCGCTTCTTCAACATGTACCTGGATCAACCGATGGCTTCCTTAACCGTGGAGATATACAATAACGCCATCTCGGCTTACGAAGAAGAGAACGCGAAGGCTTGGGCGGCCACGCTCGTTCTGATGACCATCATTCTCATCATCAACGTCGCCGTGCGCTTCTTTACGCGCAAAAAATTTTAATGTCCGCTACTTTTACACCGAAACCGTTCATGCCGGATTCGCGGGCCGCAAGCGCCGGGCCGGCCCAACAAGCAACCGTCGTCGCCGCGCAGGCGAAGATAGACGTGCGCGACCTGAACTTTTATTACGGGCGGACGAGAGCGCTGCATAACATCTCGCTAGACATCCCGCAGCGGGTCGTGATGGCTTTTATCGGGCCGTCTGGCTGCGGCAAGTCAACTTTCCTGCGCACGCTGAACCGCATGAACGATACGATTCCGGGGACGCGCGCCGAAGGCATGGTCCGCATCGACGGCCAGGACATTTACGCGCCGGGCACGGACGTGGTCGAGTTGCGCCGCAAGGTCGGGATGGTCTTCCAGAAGTCGAACCCTTTTCCCAAATCCATCTTCGACAATGTCGCCTACGGGCTCCGCATCAACCGCATGGCGTCGGGCAAAGCGGACCTCAATGAGCGCGTCGAAAAGGCCCTGACGGACGCGGCGCTCTGGCCCGAGGTCAAAGACCGCCTGAAATCTTCCGCGCTCGGTCTGTCCGGCGGCCAGCAGCAGCGCCTCTGCATCGCGCGCGCTCTCGCCGTCCGTCCCGAAGTCATCCTGATGGATGAGCCGGCCTCGGCGCTTGACCCCATCGCCACGCAGAAGATTGAGGAGCTGATCGTCGAGCTGAAAGGGGAGTACACCATCGTTATCGTCACGCACAACATGCAGCAGGCTGCGCGCGTCTCTGACCGCACGGCCTTCTTCTGGCTCGGCAAGCTCATCGAGGTCAACGACACCGAAAGGATTTTCACGAACCCCGACGAGAAGCTGACCGAGGATTACATCACGGGGAGATTCGGATAGGAGCAGTGGTCAGTGGTCGGTGGCCGGTGGTCAGTTAAAAACTGATTCCTGCTGACCACTGGCCACCGACCACTAACCACTGATTTATGGAACAACACAGACGACTTGACCGCGAGCTGGACGCGTTGCGCGACCGCCTGCTGCTGCTGGGTGGCGAGACGGAGACGGCGCTCCAGCGCGCCATCTACGCGCTGGTGGAGCGCGACAGCGAGACTGCTAAGAATGTGCTGGCGGACGACGACGCCATAGACCAGTTGGAGGTGGAGATCGACCGCCTCTGCGTTGACATCCTCGCCTTGAGGCAGCCGGCGGCGCGCGACCTGCGCTTCGTCATCTCGGTGGCGAAGATCACGCCCATCCTGGAGCGCATCGCCGATCACGCTTGCAACATCGCGCGCGCCGTCCTTGATTTGAACGACGAGCCGGAGTTGACCACCTACGTCGATTTACCGCGAATGGCCGAGCGCGCGTCCAGGATGCTGCGCTCGGCGCTCGACGCCTTCACCTCGAACAACGCGACGGCCGCGCGCGAGGTAATTGCGCTCGACGACGAGATAGATGAAAGCTACGATCGCATTTTTCATGGCCTGATTGAGATGATGGTCTCCGACCCGACGACGACGCGGCGCGCCGCGCGCCTGCTCTTCGTCGCCAAGCACATCGAGCGCATCGGCGACTACGCCACGGACATCTGCGAGATGACGGTCTACATGACGCAGGCCGAATTCATCAAGCACAGTAACTGAGCCGATTGCGGATTGCGGATTGGGGAATGCGGATTTACGTCAAGAAGCTTCCGAATCCGAAATCCGCAATCCACAATCCGCAATAAGTTATGCGACCTGTACTGATTGTCGAAGACGACCCGGACATCGCGGAGAGTCTGCGATACAATCTTGAGCGCGAGGGGCTGGCGGCGCGCGTTGCCGAGACGGGCGAAAAGGGGCTCACGGCCGCGCTCGACGCGAAGAATCCTCCCGCGCTGGTGATCCTGGACCTGATGCTGCCAGGGATGAGCGGCACGGAACTCTGCCGTCGCCTGAGACGCGAGCCAGCCACTCGCCGCGTCCCGATCATCATGCTGACGGCGCGCGTTACGGAGGCGGATCGTCTCGCGGGCTTCGACCTCGGCGCGGACGACTACATCACGAAGCCTTTTTCTGTACGAGAATTGATGGCGCGCGTGCGGGCAGTCCTGAGACGCGTGGACGAGGGCTCGACGGCCCGCTATGAGGACGGACGGCTGACGATTGACCACGCGGACATGCACGTCACCTGCGACGGCGAGAGCGTGCGGCTGACGCGCAAGGAGTTCGCCCTGCTCTCTGTGCTCGCCCGGAGCGCCGGCCGCGTCGCCACGCGCCAGCGCCTGCTGGACGATGTCTGGGGACACCAGTATTACGGCGACACGCGCACCCTAGACGTGCACATCCGCCGCCTCCGGCAGAAACTACAGGGCTGCGGCGACTGCATCGAAACGGTCGTCGGCGTCGGCTACCGCTTCGTCGGCTGCTCGGAAAAGCAGTGATAGGTGATAAGTGAAGGACTCTTTCTTTCACTCGTCACTCGTCACTCATCACTCATCACTTCTTTATGTTTCTCCGTTTTAAGTTTCTGATTTTTTTGATGGGCGCAGTGGCGGCGGGCGTCGCGGCGGGCCTTGGCCGGGATTGGCTGACCGGGGCGCTCGTTTTCATCTCGCTTGCGACGGGGGCCGGGTTTTGGTCTCTTCTTTCGAGAAGAGAAGAGGGAGGCTGGAACGTCGCCTCGTCCGGCCACCAGCCCTTCCTGGTAGAGCAAAAGAGAAAGAGTGAGGTGGCGGGAGCTCGGGCGGGCGCGCTGATTGAGGCGATGATGGACGGCATGCGCGAGGGCATGCTGGTCGTGGATGAAGAGATGCGTATCATCGCGTCGAATCGCGCTGCGATTGGGATGTTCGCGGCGGGCGGGGCCAAGCTTGAGGGGCGTCGCCTGACTGAGCTGACGCGTAGCTCTGCCATCCATTTCGCGTTCGCCACTTCGATTGTGCATGGCGGGCAGGCCGGGGCGAAAGTCGAGATGCAGGGTCCGGGCGGGCCGATCTTTGACCTGCGCGTCGTGCCCCTGCGCCTGGACGACGGAAAATCCCGCGGAGCTATCGGCGTCTTTTTCGACATCACGCGGCTCGAAAGGCTGGAGCGCGTGCGCCAGGAGTTTCTCTCGAACGTCTCGCACGAGCTGCGCACGCCGCTCACGGCCATCATCGCTTTCGTCGAGACCTTGGAGGACGGCGCGATTGCGGACCAGACGAGTAATCGTCGCTTCCTCTCCATCATCCGCAAGAACGCCGAAAGAATGCACAACCTGATTGACGACATCCTGGAGCTTTCGGCCATAGAGGCCGGGACGGTCGAGGTCAAACCTGAGCCCGTGCGCCTTCACTCGTTGGTCGGCGACGTGCTGACCGCGCTTCTTTCGCGCGCCGAAACGAGAGGCGTGACGTTGAAGAACGAGGTGCCGGTAGACGTGTTCGTGTTCGCGGACGCGCGCCGCCTCGAACAGATGTTGACGAACCTGGTGGACAACGCCATCAAGTTCAACCACGAAGGAGGGTTCGTCACCGTCGGCCATGAGCGCGAGGGTGGGCGTGACCGCATCCACGTCACAGACACTGGCGACGGCATCTCTCCTGAGCACATCAAGCGAATCTTTGAGCGCTTCTACAGGGTTGACCGCGCACGCTCGCGCGAGATGGGGGGCACAGGCTTGGGCCTCGCCATCGTCAAGCATCTTGCCCGCGCCCACGGCGGTGAAGTCAGCGTGCAATCCACCCCCAGCGAAGGCGCGACTTTCGTTATCGAATTACCCGTCGGAGAAGTAGAAGAAGCGGAAAGCTCACAAGCAATCCTACAGGCAAGCGGGCAGGATCGCGCGTCTCAAGCAGTTAAGTAGGAATTGATAAATAATTCAAAAGGGCAAATACCGGATAATATTCACCCATTCGTCCATCTCGCTACAAACTATCATCAACTCCAAATCTTCAATTACCTGATGAACCGGCAAACTACGAAGCACAATGAAAAGTCCTGCAATATTTTCTCCCCGCCTCGTCAAGCCGCCTGCGTGCAAGGGCATGGTCGTGCGGTCATGTGTGATGATGATGCGGCCTTCCCGCGCAGCCCAAGTTAACAGTTCAGAGTCCGTAGCCTCGCTCATCCCGATCTCAAAAGCCGTCACAACGTCAATCCGAGGAACGCGGCGGATCAGCCCACGCAGTATGTCGTGGTCAAGGTCCTGGTCTATTAATAAGCGCAACATCGCTTTACTTCTAAGGCGTAGGAGATGCACCTACGGACCGCTGTTAGAGACGGTTAAGAAGAAAGTTAAGCTTATTTAAGCTTTGATTTGCGAGCCATAACGCGAGCGCGGATTTGGGTGGTTTTCTTCTGATGCTGAGGGTCGGACTCTATTTTCTTTTGAATCTCATCACTCTTTGCTTGCTGTTGCTTCAAATATTCTTCAATGGTCTCTTCGTGATTGAGAAAATAGGCTATCGCAGCGTAAACATCTGCCAGATCGAGTGCAGGAAATTTTTGGGCAATTTGCTCAGCAGACGCTCCAAGCTTGTAGTGATGAACAACTGAGTCAAGACTCACACGCGAGCCTGCGATACGGATTGTCCCGTCTTCCGCCAATCGCAAAGGCAGTGCTTGAGTTTTTTCCAGCGTTGTCATGACTTTATTCTGCTTAGCCTAGCGCAGTTTAATACTTCCAACAGGCAATTTCCTAGCTCCTGACGAATATAAACCCTTTGGGCGTGACCTGCCGAATGTTAGCCCCGCGTCAGGTGGCGGTACTTGATGCGGTGCGGTTGGTCGGCGGCAGCGCCGAGCCTGGCCCGCCTGTCCGCCTCGTAGTCCGAGTAGTTGCCCTCGAACCAGTTGACGCGGCTCTCGCCCTCGAAGGCCAGGATGTGAGTCGCGATGCGATCCAGGAACCAGCGGTCGTGGCTGATGACGACGGCGCAGCCCGCGAAATTCTCCAACGCTTCTTCGAGCGCGCGCATCGTGTTGACGTCCAGGTCGTTGGTCGGCTCGTCTAGGAGCAGGACATTCGCGCCCTCCTTGAGCACCTTCGCCAGGTGGACGCGGTTGCGCATCCCGCCTGACAACTCGCCTACCTTCTTCTGCTGATCCGTGCCGGAAAAATTGAACCGCGCGACGTAAGCGCGAGAGCTGACCTCGCGGCTCCCCAGCGCGACCGTGTCCTGCCCGCCGGAGATCTCCTCCCAGATGGTCTTGTTCCCGTCCAGCTCACGGCTCTGGTCAACGTAAGCCAGTTTGACCGTCTCTCCAATCCTGATGGTGCCGCCGTCCGGCTCCTCCTGCCCCGTAATCATCCGAAAGAGGGTCGTCTTCCCCGCGCCGTTTGGCCCAATCACGCCGACGATTCCTCCGGGCGGCAGAGCGAACGTCATGTCTTCGACAAGGAGGCGGTCGCGGTAAGCCTTGGCGACGCGCTCGGCCTCAATCACCTTCTGGCCGAGGCGCGGTCCGGGCGGAATATAAATCTCCAAATCCTGACGCCGCGTCTCGCTCTCCTGGTTGAGCAGGGATTCGTAGGAGTTGATGCGCGCCTTGCCCTTCGCCTGTCGTCCCTTGGGCGTCATCCGAATCCATTCCAGCTCGCGCTGCAAGGTCTTCTGCCGCTCGCTCTCAGACTTCTCTTCGCGGCGCAGGCGCTCCTGCTTCTGTTCGAGCCAGGACGAATAATTCCCCTTCCACGGAATTCCCTCGCCACGGTCGAGTTCCAGAATCCAGCCCGCGACGTTGTCCAGAAAGTAGCGATCGTGCGTGACCGCTATGACTGTGCCAGCGTATTTTTGCAAGTGCTGTTCGAGCCAGGCGACGGATTCCGCGTCCAGATGATTCGTCGGCTCGTCCAGCAGCAGGATGTCAGGCTTTTGCAGGAGCAGGCGGCAGAGCGCGACCCGACGGCGCTCCCCGCCGGAAAGAACTTTGACGGGAGTGTCGCCGGGAGGACATCGCAGGGCGTCCATAGCCATCTCCAGCCGCGAGTCCAGGTCCCAGGCGTCCATTGCGTCCAGCTTCTCCTGGACCGCTCCCTGCCGCTCTAACAGCGTCGCCATCTCGTCGTCCGTCATCGGCTCAGCGAATTTGGCATTGATCTCGTCAAACTCTTTCAGCAGATCAACAGTCTCCTGCGCTCCCTGTTCGACGATCTCTCTGACGGTCTTGCTCTCGTCCAGGATAGGCTCCTGCTCCAGGAATCCTATGGTGTAGCCCGGAGAGGGGACAGTTTCGCCGACGAACTCCGTGTCCACGCCGGCGAGAATCCTGAGGAGCGAGCTTTTGCCGGAGCCGTTGAGGCCGATGACGCCGATCTTCGCGCCGTAGAAGTAGGAGAGATAAATATCTTTGAGGACTGGACGCTTGTCGTAATACTTTCCGACGCCGACCATCGAGTAAATAATCTTATTGGGAACGGTGCTCATCTTCGATTTCTCTTAACCTCCGAAGGAATCCAACAGTTTTTTGATAATCAGCGACGATTCGGGGCCGCTGCGGTCGCCCACTCTTCCAGGAGTGGCTTGACGACGGGGAAGCTCAGCCCCTCGCCCTGCCAGTCATATTCGCCGAGGCCCGCGATGGCGTTCCAGGTCGGGTGATAGCGAAGATAAATGTCTCTCTCGTTCTTCTCGCCCCAACTGCCATCCTCGTTCTGGTGCGAAAGATAATACTCCATCCCGGCGCGAATCAGTGGGTCCGAGGTCGTCAGGCCGAAGGCTCTCAATGAATCCATGAACTCGCCGAGCATGTCGTCGTCACCGTCCTCAATCGCCGCCTTGAGGTTCGTCCGCAGAAACTCGAACTCGGGTTGCAGCAGTTGCGGCGAGAGTTTGTACTGGCTGTAGTTGTTCAGCGTGTAGACGATGTGCGTGATGGCGTAGACGGTGTCGTGGAACTCTTCGCCCGCCCCGCCTGGCACAGCGGGGTACGGGCGAAGCGTGGGCAGCCACTTGAGGACGTCAGCGTAATGCGCCCCCAGGTTAATGCCCGAACGGTCGCCGACGTAAGTGGTAATCAGCGCGTCGTACCAGACGTCGTAGCGCGTCCTCATCACGAGGGGCGTTTTGCAAACGAAGCAGACGCGGCTGCCGCGCGAATTGTTGGCCTGGCAGCGCGGGCATTCGTCCGGTACGTCGTCGGGCGGGGCTTCTGTCTTCGGGTCGAAGAGAAGATAATCGCGCGCCTTGAAGCGCGGAGCCGCGCGCCGTAGTTGTCTCTTTAATTCGTCATCGCGGACGCCCAGACTCTCCGCGGCGTCGTTGCCATAGGCCAGGCTGGAGATGGTCGCTGCGTCCGCGTCCCAGGAGACGAAACGGTGAGAGCGCCGCCAGGCGCGTGCGCGCTCCGTTCCCATACGGCGCGCAGTGCTTCGCACCAAAGGGTCCTTGAGGGCCGCCGACAGGCTGTAAAAGCACCAGAGATAATCCTGCCCGTATTCGTCAAAGTTCTTTCGGTCGAGCGCCGTCCGGTAGATGAAGCTCAACCCGCGCAGGATGGCACGCTGCCGGTCCGCCTCCGTAAAACGCGAGCCGGGCCAAAGCGGCGCGGTGCGGGCGGCTCTCCCTTTTGAAATAACCTGGGCGGGAAGGGCTGCGAGGGCTGCGTGCGGGCGGTTTGTTGAGACTGCCGGCTCTGAGGCGAGGAGGAGAAGTAAGAGCGGGCAGAGAAATTTTCTGGACATCTTTGTTCCCCGAGGCGTTGTGCTTGTTCGGGCTGAAAAGAGAGTGTACTCGAAGCCGAAAATTAGTCCAGTCACGCTTGCGCTCGGCACCGAATGTCTGCATACTTGAAGGCGTCAGATTCCTGCTCTCGCGCATCAACGGTGACTGCGCCTGCCCGTGCCGTAAAGCGACGTGTGTTCGTGCTGAAGAGAGAGTGAGGTAGTTGTCAACCAGTTAGAAGCCACTCTCCGAAATACCGGAGGGCCGGGCGCGCGTCGCGTTTCGCCGAAGAGGGTCAGGGCTCCCCGCCTTATCTTGCGATTCCATAAAGCCCCGTGCTTCCTTTGACCTCTAAAGGATTAAGAAGAAGAAATGGCTACGAAACTTTACGTCGGAAATCTGTCGTTCAAGACCACGAGCGACGACCTGCGCGAGCATTTCTCGCAGGCGGGCACAGTAGAATCAGCATCAGTCATCGAAGACCGCGACACGGGCCGCTCACGCGGCTTCGGGTTCGTCGAGATGGCGACCCAGGAGGACGCGGCGGCGGCCATCGAACAGTTCAACGGCAAGGACTTGAACGGTCGTAACCTGACCGTCAACGAGGCCAAGCCGAAGACTGACCGGGGCGGGCGCGGCGGTGGCGGCGGCGGACGCGGCGGCTACGGCGGTGGCGGCGGGCGCGACCGTGACCGCGGTGGCTACGGCGGCGGTGGAGGCGGCGGACGCAACGACCGCGAACCGCGCTGGTAAGTTAAGAGCAAAGCTTGGTAAATAGTAAATGGTCAATGGTAAAGAGGAGGCTTTCCTCCATTCACCATTGACCATTTACTATTTACCAGCTCTTACTTTCTCTCGGTGGGCGTGATTTTCAGCCGCAGAGCCTCCGTGCCGCGGACGATGTCCACTTCGTACTCCTGCCCGGCCTTCATCTCGCCGAGCGCGTAAGTGTAGTCGTAGACGTTGCGCACCTCGCGTCCGGCCAGCTTGACGATGCGGTCGCCGGCCCGCAGCCCTGCTTTCGCCGCCGGGGAATCCTCGCGCACGCCGTCTAGTTTCAGCCCGTCATTGGAGTCCGCGTAGTTGGGAATCGTGCCGAGATAAACGCGAAAGCCCATCGTGCGGCCCTGCGCCTGGCTCTTGGCCACCGTGTAGGTCGGGCGCTCTGTGCCAGCGTCAATCGAGCGGACAAGGCTCGCGACGAAAGATAGAATGCGCGCCTCGTCGTCGTAGTTAATCTTGTCGGCCGTGTCCGAAGGCTTGTGGTAATCGTCGTGCGTGCCCGTGAAGAAGAAGAGGACGGGAACCTGCTTGGCGTAAAACGAGGAATGATCCGACGGCCCGTAGCCGTCTTCGTTCAGCGTGAGCGAGAACTGCTTGGTCGAATCGAAACTCACCACCGTTTGCCCATTCGCGGCCACGACGACAGGAGCGCCCTTTGTTTGAGCACGGCCGTTCGATTGCTCGCGGGTTGGCGAGCCTGCGGCCGTGACGTTCATGCCACGGGCGACGTTGGCAGCCGAGATCATCTCGCGCCACTCCTTCGCCGTGCCGACGCCGCCGATCATCAGCCTGCCTTCCTTCATTCGCCCGATCATGTCCATGTTAATCATCGCCACGGTCTTGTCGAGCGGCCAGATGGGATGATTGACGTAATAGTTCGACCCGAGCAGGCCCTCTTCTTCGCCGCCGAAGGCTATGAAGACGAGCGTCCGCTTCATGCGCGGCTGCGCCGCAGAGAAGATGCGCGCCAGCTCGATCACGCCCGCCACGCCAGACGCGTTGTCGTCCGCGCCGTGGTGAATGTCTCCCTCGCGCTCTGCGAGGCTGCCCTCGCCCCCTCGCCCCAGATGGTCGTAGTGCGCGCCGATGATGACGGCCTCGCTCTTCAGGACGGGGTCGGAGCCCTCCAGGATGCCAATGACGTTATGGGCCGGGACGTTGCGGTGTAGCACGTCCGTCGTCAGGCTTAAGGTCTCAGACTTCGTAGGCAAGCCAAGAATGTCCACAATATCGACGGCGTTCCCCAGGTGGTTTTCGCTCTGAGCGTCTGGCCTGGGGTTGACCGCCACGGGTTTAAGGCGCTCGATGAGCTTTCTCTCAAGCGCCGCGAGCTGCGGTAGACCATCCTGGTGCAAAATCTTGAACGCAGCCTGCCGCGAGATGACCACGACCGGCAATCCTGCGTCGCCCGCCGCGTTGTCATAGCTCAGACGGGCGAGCTTTTCATCCTTGAAGTTTTCCTCTGTGGAGATGATGACCAGGGC
>DATEMM010000432.1:0-12126 GCA_035275605.1 Pyrinomonadaceae bacterium | reverse complement strand
GGAGCGGGTCAAGGGCCGTGTCCGGGACCTGATTAGAGGGACTTAGGCCAGGAAAATCCTCATCCCGAACTCTCTTCCCTTGTCTCTCGTATAAGCGTGGTGTACTCTGCACTCATCCCCCAGTTTTACCGAACCGGAGATAGTGGTGGACACAAAGGCTACTCCCCAAAATATTCAGGACGCGTTTCTGAATACGGCGCGCCGCGAGCGCAGCACCGTGACGGTCTACCTGCTGCACGGCGCGAAGCTGACCGGGCGCATCAAGAGCTTTGACAAGTTTTCGGTGCTGCTGGAGACTGGCTCGCAGGAGCAGTTGATCTTCAAACACGCCATCTCGACCATCTCGCTCGCGCGGCGCGCGAGCGGCGATTTGCGCCCGCCGCCGCAGGCCGCGGCGAACGCGCACAGCGAGCCGACGCCCGATGCGGCGGAATCGTCCGGCTCCTGACGCTCTCCCGTAGAAGCTCACGCTTTCGCCAAAGAGACCTGAAACCCAGTGGCCGGTACCTTTATCACCTTCGAAGGCATCGACGGATGCGGCAAGTCCACGCAGTTGCGCCTTCTGGCAAGCGAGCTGCGCATGCGCGGCCTCGAAGTCGTGTCCACGCGCGAGCCGGGCGGGACGCCCTTAGGCAAACGCCTGCGGACCGTCCTCCTGGACCCGCAGATAGAGGTTGACCCGCTCGCAGAGCTTCTGCTTTTCGCGGCCGACCGCGCGCAGCACGTCCGAACCCTACTCAAGCCCGCCATCGACGCGGGCGGCATTGTCCTCTCCGACCGCTACGCCGACGCGACCGCCGCCTACCAGGGGGCCGGGCGAAGTTTCACGACCGAGATGATCGCGGATGTCATCAAGCTCGCCACCGGGGGCCTCAAGCCGGACCTGACGCTCGTCTTCGACCTGGCGGTCGCCGAGTGCCTCTCGCGCACCAGCCGGCGCACGGACCCGGATAACCAGACCGACAGGCTCGACGCGGAGGATGCTGCCTTTCACGCGCGCGTCCGCGACGCCTACCTGCGCCTGGCAGCCGACGAGCCCGACCGCGTCCGCATCGTTGACGCCAACGGCTCGATCAACGAAACGCACGAGCGCGTGCTGGAGATAGTGATACCGTTTCTCGAAAAGCGGAAGGCCGGAGCCAGGAGTCAGAAGTCAGGATAAAAGGCGGAGAACCACTTTTACTGACTTTCTTTTATTCTGGCTCCTGACTTCTGACTTCTGAATTCCGCATTTACCCATGTTCGACCATCTCGCAGGAAATCAGCGCGTTAAGGATATTTTGCGGCGGATGCTGGCGGACGGGCGCGTGCCGGGCTCGCTCCTTTTCGTGGGCGAAGAAGGCATCGGCAAAAAACTCTTCGCGCTGGAGCTGGCCAAGGCCCTCAACTGCCGCGCGCTAGTTGGCACAGAAGCCTGCGACCGCTGCCCCTCCTGCCTGCGCATCTCGCATTCCAAATTTCCGGAGTACTCGGACGATAGAGACAACAAGGAGAAGCTCGTCAGGAGCGATCACCCGGACGTACTTCTGGCGCGCCCCTACAACCGGCTCCTGCGGATCGGCCCGATGCGCGAGATAGAGCAGGAGGCCAACTACCGCCCCTTCGAGGGCAGAGCGCGCGTCTTCATCATAGAGGAGGCCGACAAGCTGAACCCGTTTTCGGCCAACGCCCTTTTGAAGACCCTCGAAGAGCCGCCCGCGACCTCGCACCTCATCCTCCTCACACAGCGCCCGGCTGCGCTCCTGCCGACGATACGCTCGCGCTGCCAGGTGATTCGCTTCGCGCCGCTCGCACCAGCCGAAATCGAAAAGCACCTGCTGGGCGGCCGGGAGGTTTCGCCGCAGGACGCGCGCCTGCTCAGTACGGTTTCGCGCGGCAGCATCGGGCGTGCGCTCGCGACTGACGTTGAAGGCTATCGCCAGCAGCGACAGACGATGCTGGACGTTTTGGGCGCGCTCGCCCTGACGCACGACCGCGCGCGGTTGCTGCGCGCTTCCGAAGAGCTGAATGACGCCAAGCGTAAAGAGGAGTACGAGCCGCGCCTGGACGTCCTGGCGGCGCTCATACACGACGTCTGGGTGCTTTCGCTCGGCGCGGACGAGAAACAGATGCTCAACCAGGATCTGCGCGCCCAGCTCAGTAAGATGGTCGCGGGCGTTGACAGCCGGCGCGCCGCTCGCTGGCTCTCGCAGATTGAACAGCACAGGCGGGGCCTGGACGTGAACATCAATCGCAAGGTCGCGACCGATGCGCTGTTTCTCACGATGGCCGAAGCCTGAGACTCTATTCTTTACTCCCCTAAAGCCATGAATTCGATTCACCCAGACACCCCGCGCCTCATCGACATCAGCCACGCGGTTGAGCACGGGATGATTACTTACAGGGGTCTGCCCGCGCCCATCATCAGCGACCACCTCAGCCGCGAGGAATCCACCAAACATTATTCCGCGGGGACGCAGTTTCATATAGGGAAGATAGAGATGGTGGCGAACACCGGGACCTACCTCGACTCCCCTTTCCACAGGTACGAGGACGGGAAAGACCTCTCGCAACTCTCCCTTTCATCAGTCGCCAACCTCGAAGGCATCTGTATCCGTGCGAGCGACCTTGTTACACAAGCCGTTGACGCTTCACTCTTCCACGAATCGGATGTTAAGGGACGCGCCGTGCTCGTCCACACGGGCTGGGACGTACACTGGGGGACTGAACTCTATTTCGACGGCCACCCGTTTCTGACGAAGGACGTGGCACAGTTTCTAGTTGACGCGGGCGCACGGCTCGTCGGGATTGATTCGCTCAACATTGACGACATACGCGACACCACGCGGCCCGTCCACTCGATGCTATTGAAGGCGGGCATCCCCGTCGTCGAGCATCTCTGTAATCTGGGTGCTTTGCCCGATGATGGTTTCAGGTTTTTCGCCGTCCCCGTCAAGGTCAAAGGGATGGGCACGTTTCCGGTCAGGGCCTTCGGGATAATTGATTGACCGTATCTAGGGAGAGAGTCATGGGGAAAACAATTCTGGTCGTGGATGACGACCTGGAGCTGCACAGCCTGGTGGGCTTCGCGCTTGAGCGTGAGGGCTACGAGGTGCTGTCGGCCAGGGACGCGTTCGAGGGTCTGGCGGTAATCGAGAAGGGGAAGGTTGACCTGGCGCTCGTGGACATCATGATGCCGAAGATGGATGGCCTGGAGATGCTCTCCCGCTTGCGCGCCCACAACAAGAACCTGCGCGTCATCATCATGACGGCCCTCTCCGCGCCAGAGGCCGCTGTCAGCGCGCTGCGCGACCACGCTTCGGACTTTTTGACCAAGCCCTTCGACCTCCCGCAACTGCTCTCTGCCGTCAAGACTGCTTTGGAGCTGGCCCCGCGCGACATCAAGATCGAGGTGCTTTCGGCGCGGCCAGAGTGGATCGAGCTGAGGGTTCCGTGCGACCTCGCGGCCATCGACCCGCTGGAGCGTTTGATGTCGCAGTTAAAAACGGACCTGCCGCAGGTGACGCGCGAGACAGTCACCTACGCCTTCCGCGAGATGCTCCGAAACGCCATCGAGCACGGCGGCAAAAACGACCCTACACAGTTCGTGGAGGTCGGCTACCTGCGCTCGCCGCGCATCATCCTTTATCGCATCAAGGACCCCGGCGAAGGCTTCACCATCGAATCGCTCTACCGCGACGAAGGCGCGATTGCGGCCTTCCTCAACCCGGAGAGCGATCCCCTCCAGCACGCGCGCGTGCGCGAGGAGGAGGGCCTGCGCGCGGGCGGCTTCGGTATCCTCATCGCCCGCGACTTGGTGGACGAGATGATCTACAACGAGAAGCACAACGAGGTGATTCTCATCAAGTATCTGAACGGCAACCAGCCATCATCCACCGGCAACACCTGACCAGGGCTCGCCCATGTTTCATAATGAAACTTTGACGCCTCACCTTCGATTCACGGTGAAACACACCGTCGCCTTCAAACCTCACCAGTAGATTAAGCGAGGCTTCCGTATTCGCGCGCTTCTGCACGCTAAAAGCGCACGGCCCACCTACGGGCACAAGGATTGCTCCTGCCCAATACGCATTCCGGTAATTTCGTGACGAGGGTCGCTGAGTTTTCATTTCACGGAGCGGCCCGCCAGTAGCGAATTATCGACGATTAAAGTGAACGCCTCGAACGTCTCACTCGATCGACTTGATGCCTGATCTGATTCGGACGGTCGCATCCCTTTAGTCCTGACCGTTCGAGCTTAAACGATCTATCCAGCCAAGAACACAGGGTAACAAGCAGGAATAAAAACGGGCCTCGTGCCTGGGCGCACCAGTCTGCGAATTTGACGGTCGAGGTGTGAAGAAGGGTTTCGTTACCTGCGTGTTCGCGGCCGGACACTCGCCAAACTTTAATCTTGAAAGGAACTAAGTAAGTGAAGACCCTAATTATCCCCAAAGCCCTACGCCGCAATTTCCGCGCACTGCGGCTGGTCGCTTCCGTTATCTCAACTTTAATCATCGGCGGTTCCGCCTTCGCGCAGACGGCCCCCATTCTGACTCTGAACAGCCCGGTCAGCCTCTTCGACTTCGGCAGAGTCAACACCGGGACCATCTCTCCGACGACAACCATCACGGTGTCGAACAGCGGCACGGCCCTTTTGACCATCTCGAACGTATCGTTGGCGGGCGTTAATCCCGGCGATTACCAACTGATCTCTACCACCTGCACGGGAGTTACACTCTCGTCCAAGACGACCTGCACGGCCACCATCAGGTTCGCTCCGCAGGCCATCGGGACCCGCACCGCGAGGCTCGCTCTGACCGACAACGCGGCGGGCAGCCCGCATCTCGTGCCGCTGACGGGCGTCGGACTCAACCCCTCGATTCCGAATCGCCAGGTCGGGCCGATTGACCCGCGTCACGGTTTCCCTATGTGGTATCAGGATGACCAGGGGCTCCGTCTTGCCCTGTGTCTGGACACGAACGGCCTCTGCCTGGCGGAGATACCGAACCCTTCGCTTCCGCCGTCCGTCACTGACTCGCTCCTCAACTTCCCCGGCGAAGCTTTCTGGTGGTCAGCCGAAGCTGAAATCGACCGTAACATCGGCGGCAAGGTTCGCCTGGTCCTCGCCAAAGAGGCCGCCTTCACGACAGAGGATGCGACTATCGGGAACCAGATCAGCTTCTCCCGCATCCGCATACGCATCGACAACCTCACGCCCGGCGCGAGCTACACGATCACACACCCGTATGGCAGCGTGACGCTGGTCGCAGACGGCGATGGCGATGTCGCCTTCAATGGTGCCGTAGCCGATGGCCCGACGATCCTGGCCAGTGGCTCCGGCTCAGGCGGTGGCGGCGGTGGCACCCCTGATGGTGAAATCGACACGACCGAGGACATAGGCATCGGCCCCAGCGACTTCAGGGCTGCGCTCAATGGCAAGTTCAGCACCTATCTTCGTTGGGACCCGGCAGTCTCGCCGGCAGCGCCCAACGGCTACATCGGCGACCCCAATGTCACTCATACTGTGATCGGCAGCCCCTTCAACACAAACTTCTTCCGCGTTGACGGCCCGAACGTCGGCGGCTCCGGCATCAACTCTATACAGACCACACTCTTCTCTGTGCAGGGTAAGCTGGCACCGCAGACGCGCTTCGTCAAAGGTGATCTGATGACGGCTGAAGAGACTTTTGATGGTGGCACAATGACCGTGGACCAGCAGCCTTAAGCTCAAGGAAGACTGTCCACGCCTGAACATGAAGACAGGGCGGCGCAAGATTATCTTGCGCCGCCCTGTCTTAATTAAAAGGGCAGGTCACGCTATGGCCTTCATTTAATTGTGACGAGTTCCGGCTCAATCTTCTCTTTGTAGCTGCCCTCTTCGAGCAGTTTTTCCGTCTCGCGCACGAAGGCTTCGACGATGTCTTCGCCGGCGACTTTACGCATCGGCACGCCGTTCTTGTAGATCATGCCGACGTTGCGCCCGAAGGTGACGCCGAGGTCCGAGTCGTGCGCCTCGCCCGGCCCGTTGACGGCGCAGCCCATGATGGAGAGGTGCAGCGGCTCCTCAACGTGTGCCAGCCGGCGCTCGATCTCCGTGACGATGCCGACGAAGTTGTCCACGTCCAGCCTTCCGCAGGTCGGGCAGGCGACGACCGTCACGCCGCGCTTTCTCAGCTCCAAAGATTTGAGAATCTCCCAGGCGACGCGCACCTCTTCCTGCGGCTCCGCCGCCAGCGAGACGCGAATCGTGTCACCGATGCCTTCGTGCAGGAGGATGCCGAGACCTATGGCCGACTTGATCGTCCCGCTGAATGCGGTGCCCGCTTCCGTAACTCCCAGGTGCAAGGGGTAATCGACCTGCTCCGCAAGCAGGCGGTAGGCGGCGACCGTGCGATGCACGTCCGAAGCCTTGAGCGAGACGATGGTGTCCGTGAAGCCTAAGTCTTCGAGAATCTGTATGTGGCGCAGGGCGGACTCGACCATCGCCACGGGCGTTGCCGTGCCGTACTTTTTCAGGAGGTCTTTTTCGAGCGAGCCGCCGTTGACGCCTATCCGAATCGGGACGTGCTGGGACTGTGCGGCGCGCACCACTTCGCGCACTCGCTCGTGCGCGCCGATGTTGCCGGGATTGAGCCGCAGCTTATCGATTCCGGCGTCGAGCGCCATCAGGGCCAGCTTGTAGTGAAAATGTATATCGGCGACGAGCGGGACGTCCGGCACGCGCCGCCTGATCTCTTTGAGGGCGAGGGCCGCGTCCTTATCCGGCACGGCCAGGCGCACGATTTCACAGCCCGCGCGCACCATCTCTTCAATCTGCGCCACCGTCGCTTCGACATCGACCGTGTCGGTCTTCGTCATGGACTGGACGACGCAGGGAGCGCCCCCGCCGATCTGTACGTCTTTGACTTTTACTGCTCTGGATTTACGCATAACAAATTCAGTCTGGAGTCTGGAGTCTGAGAGTCTGGAGTCAACTCGTCAAAAACAGTTATTTGTTTTTTGACTCCAGACTCCGGACTCTGAGACTCTCCGAACTCATTTATTCGGCGCTGTCGCCGCGGGTGGTGGCGGGCTCTCGTCTTTCGCGGGCGAGACTTTTTTGAGCACGTCGTTGGTGATGACGAAGCCCATCAGCAGGAGCAGCATGACGAAGCCGACCTGCTGGATGCGCTCGCGCACGCGCATGGACAATTTCCATCCGCCCAGGGCCAGCACGGCCTCGACGAGCAGGAGGAAGATGGCGCCGCCGTCCAGCACAGGAATGGGCAGCAGGTTAAAGACGCCTAGACTCAGGCTCAGGAAGCCGAGCATACTGAAGACTCCGCCCCAGCCCGCCTCGTTGACGGAGGTCGCGGCCGCTTCGTAAATCCCGAGCGGCCCGGAAAGGGTGTCCCGCGCCGAGCGGTCCCCGACGAAGAGTTGTTTGAGCGCCTTGCCCGTCAATTTCAGAATCTGGACGTTGTAGCGCGTGGCGTAAGAGGCTGCGCCCCCGACGCCGACCTTTTCGCGCGGCACTACCTCCGTGAATTCCACCCCGAGCCGCGGCTGGGCCTTACCCGCCTCGTCCTTCGGCGGATTGAGGCTGGAGCTTATCTCCACGGGCTTCCCGTCGCGCTCGACTGTAAGTTGGACCTGACTGCCCTCGATCTCGAAGATGCCGCCGGTCGCCTGGTCCCGGTTGCGAATCGTCTCACCGTTGATGGCCACGAGGCGGTCTCCGGGCTGGAGCCCGGCGCGCGCCGCGGGCGAGTCGTGGGTCACGGCCCTGATGGTCACTGGCACAGCGACGCCGTAGTCCGGCAGGATGCCGACATCGCCTATCGGGTCCGTTCCCTCTCTACGTCTTGTCGGCGTCACCGTAATCGGTATTCTCTGGCCGTTGCGCTCGACGACGAACTCGCGCGGCTTGGGCTGGTTCTCGACCACCATGATGTCGCCGCGTATGTCGTCCCAGGCAGGATTCTCTTCGCCGTTGAAGGCGACGATGCGGTCGCCACGCTGTATGCCGGCGGCGGCCGCCGCGCTGTTGGGCATCACGCGGCTGACGATCGGCGAAGTCGGCGTGACCGGCACACCCCAGATCAGGCCGCTGGCGAAGGGAATGGCGAGCGCCGTCAGAATGTTCATGACGGGACCGGCCACCGCGACGAGAAATTTTTGCCAGCGCGGGCGCAAGGTGAACTGCTCTTCGAGCGGGATGTCTTCGGCCCCTTCGCCTTCCAGGGGGGCGTTCGATTCGTCTCCGCCCAGCTTGACGTAGCCGCCGAGCGGGACCGCCGAGATGCGATAGTCCGTCGTCCCCCACTTGCGCCCCCAGATGCGCGGGCCGAAGCCGACGGAGAAAGTCTCCACGCGAATCCCCAGCATCTTGGCGACGATGAAATGGCCAAACTCGTGTATGACGACCGCCGCGCCCAGGATGAAGATAAAGGCGATGAGGCCCTTGACGCTGCCCCAGTCAATGTAGCCCTTGAGCCAGAGTAAGACCCCCAGCACGATCAACGCGGGAATCAGAATGCGCGAGATGGGTATCTTGGGTTTGGCCGTTTTCGTCTCGTCCGTCATAGAAAGCCTCAGAGATTAGCGAATCAACTCATGCACAACGCATCGCAGCTTAGAGCCGTCCTGCCTTACGCCCGGTTGTCCACAAGTTTACAAGGCGAGAGTTTGAAAGGCAAAAGGGGAGAGGAAGGAAGTGATGAGTAATGAGTGATGAGTGATGATTAATGAGTAAAAAGTGAGCAGTGAGCAGATAAGAGCCCCGTTAGGGGCGACGGATAATAGCCCAGGGCTTTAGCCCTGGGTATCATGCCCAATAAAAGATTGAGCCCCGTAGGGGCGGCTGAATCAGTCGCCCCTACGGGGCTCTAAATTTATTCTTGCATCTTGACCCAGGGCTCAAGCCCTGGGCTATTGTCATGCTGCCCCTGACGGGGCTGATTCATCACTCATCACTCATCACTTTCACGCCGCTGCGTCCACCCCGCGGGTGATGCGTTCGATAGCGCGTTGGGCGAAGGCGCGGGCCGTGCGGTCCGCTTCGAGCACGACCTCCAGATTCTCCACAGGTCTTATCTCGTGCCCGTCCATCACCTCTTCGATGACGCGCGAGATGTCTACGAGCGAAATCCTCTCGTCCAGAAAGGCGCGCACGGCCTCTTCGTTCGCCGCGTTCATCGCCGCCGCCATCGTCCCGCCCTCGCGCAGGGCGCGATACGCGAGCGCGATGCACGGAAAACGCTCCAGGTCAGGAGCCTCGAAGTGGAGCGCCGAAAGCCCAGTTAAATCCAGCGACGGCAGCTCGCAGGGGTGGCGCGCCGGGTAGGTCAGCGCGTACTGGATGGCGTGGCGCATGTCTGTGACGCCCATCTGTGCGATGACGGAGCCGTCAATCAATTCAATCATCGAGTGGACGACCGACTCCGGGTGGACGAGGATGCCTATCTCATCAGGCCCGAAGCCGAAGAGCCAGTGCGCCTCTATCACCTCCAGCCCCTTGTTCATCAAAGTCGCGGAGTCAATCGTAACCTTCGCGCCCATCTGCCAGGTCGGGTGGCGCATGGCTTCCCCGACCGTGGCCTTCGCCATCTCGCCAGCGCTCCTGGTGCGAAACGGGCCGCCCGACGCCGTCAGGATCAGGCGGCGGACTTCCGCGCGCTTCTCTCCCCTCAAACACTGGTGCAGGGCGTTGTGCTCGGAATCCACAGGCAGCAGCTCCGCGCCCGATTCGCGCGCGGCACGCGTCATCAACTCGCCCGCCATCACGAGCGTCTCTTTGTTGGCGAGCGCGACGCGCTTTCCTGCTTCGAGCGCCCGCAGGGTGGGGACGAAGCCGACGGCACCGACCGTCGCGCTGACCACGCAATCCGCCTCGGCGTGAGTGGCGACCTCGACGAGCCCCGCCTCGCCGACGACGATGCGAGGCAAATCCACGTCGCGCTCGAACAACTCGGCCCGCAACTGCCTGGCACACTCTTCCGTTTCGACCGAGACCAGCTCCGGCAGGTGGCGCGCCGTCTGCTCGGCCAGCAAGGCTATGTTGCGCCCCGCGCCGAGCGCAACGACGCGAAACTCTTCCGCGCCCAAAGACTCAACCACGCGCAACGTGTTGCGCCCGATTGAGCCGGTCGAGCCGAGAATGGCAATTCCCTTCATAAGTCAGTGGTCTGTGGCCGGTGGTCAGTGGCCAGTGAGATCAGTTTTTAACTGACCACCGGCCACTGGCCACTGACCACTTATCCAAAATACAGTCGTCCGAAATAGTAGAGGACGGGCGCGTTGAAGAGCAAGCTATCGAGCCGGTCTAGCAGGCCGCCGTGGCCCGGAAGAATTTGCGCCGCGTCTTTCGCGCCCGCGCCGCGTTTCAGCGCGCTCTCCGTCAAATCCCCCAGAACGCCGAGGACGTTCATCAACGCTGCGAGCGGCAGCGCCCACTTCAAAGGCAGCTCCGGGAAGAACCAGTAATGAGCTAGCGCCGCCATCAACAGACTCGCAATTATGCCGCCGACGGCTCCCTCCCAGGTCTTGCCGGGGCTCACCTTCGGCGCGAGCTTATGGCGGCCAAGCGCCCGCCCTGTATAGTAAGCGCCCGTGTCCGACCCCATGATGACGAGGAAGAAGAAGGAGAGGAGGTCTGCCGCGCGCGGCTGCGCGAAGCCTGTCCGCACGGCCACCAGATGCCCGCCGAGAAAGGCGACGTACATGACGCCGAGCACCGTTGCCCCGACCGACGCGATCATGTTGTCGAAGGGCGCGCCCCTCAACATCGCCGCCGCCAGGGCGGCAATCGTCAGGCCGGGCAGAATCAGTAGGAGCAGCACTGGGACTTCCGCCGGTCTGTCGAAATAAAAGACCGTGAAGAGGGCTGCCGCCCCCGCGAAGCCGACCACCACGTCCGGCTTAATCCCGCGCTTTCGCGCCAGCACCCAGAACTCGTAAAGCCCCAAGACCATCGCCGCCAGTGCCAGGGTGACGAAGAGCGGCGCGAGCCAGGGGACTAAGATTGAGGCGACGAGAATGGGCAGGACGATCAGGGCGGTGATGATTCGAGACATTTGGAAACTTTTGATTTTAGATTTTTGATTTTTGATTGGGTAAGGATAAGAACATAAATTATTAATCTTCAGTCCTCATCCAATCGCAAATCAAAAATCAAAAATCGCAAATTCACTTTGCGTTGGCCACCAGCTTGAGTCCGCCGAAGCGACGGTCGCGCCGCTGAAAATCTAGAATCGCTTCGAGCAGGTGCGAGCGGCGAAAGTCCGGCCAGAGGGTTTCGGTCACGTAGATTTCGCTGTAGGCGGCCTGCCAGAGCAGAAAGTTCGAGATACGCATCTCGCCGCTGGTGCGAACCAGCAGGTCCAGCTCGGGCAGATTTTTTGTGTAAAGCTCGCGCTCGATTCTTTCTTCCGTCAGGTCGTCGGCTCCCTTGCCTTCGGCCTGCAATTGCTTGAAAGCCTCGCGCGCAGCGTCCAGGATTTCGGCGCGCCCGCCGTAATTGAGCGCGATGCTCAGGACCATGCCCGTGTTATGGGCCGTCCGCTCGGTCGCGCGGATGATTTCGCGCCGGACGTTGAGGGCCAGAGAGTCTGTCCGGCCGATGGCCTGAAAGCGTATGTTCTGCCGGTCAATTTCGTCCAGCTCAAGGCGTATGTAGCGGCGTAGCATACGCATCAGCGCGTCCACTTCCAGCCGCGGCCGCTTCCAGTTCTCGGTCGAGAAGGCGTAGAGCGTCAGGGCCTGAAGGCCGAGCCTCGCGCCTGTGTCCACGGCGGCCCGGACGGCCTCGACTCCGGCACGATGGCCAGCGATGCGCGCCTGCCCGCGCTGCGCCGCCCAGCGCCCGTTGCCGTCCATGATGATGGCCACGTGGCGCGGCAGACGATCCCACGCGATGCTCGCCAGAAGCGTCTCGTCGCGCGCCCCTCTCTCCACAACTGTCGCGAAATCCGCGAGCATCCCTCTTCCGTCCATGTCTATTAACCGAATCTCAGCCGCTGCATCTTAATCGCCGCGCGCGCCCTAACGCAACCGGGGAAAGAAAAGAAGTGATGAGTGAGCAGTGAGCAGTAAGCAGTGAGCAGTTAAGAGCCCCGTCAGGGGCGGCATGATAATAGCCCAGGGCTCAAGCCCTGGGCTATTATC
>DATEMM010000431.1:0-3915 GCA_035275605.1 Pyrinomonadaceae bacterium | reverse complement strand
TGCGCGAGGATTTGAGCACGAAGACTGTTCCGCGGCGCATCCTCGAAGGCTTATTTATCGAGGATGCGCTCAAACTCCGCAGCGAAATCCAGGCGCGCCACGGCAAGGTCTTCAAGGATAAGATCATGCAGAAATATTTCGAGAGCTTCGACTGGTACAAGCCAGACCCGAAATTCACAGAGAACTCGCTCAGCAAAATCGAGCGCAGTAACTACGCAGCCATCCTGGCCTACGAGCGCAAAGCCACCAGCATGATGGACATCATAGAAGGTTGATAAGGCCAACACTCGAGTCCCGCGTGCCGGGACTAACAAACAAAAGAAACGAACAAACAGGCCCACGGACATGAGTTGAATGTCCGTGGGCCTGTTTGCCAAAGCTCTGCCTTTCAGGTTATCTCTTAAGGCGGGCCGATAATAAACGCGCCTGTTTCACCGGGCGCTTACTACAAAAGGGTTTCGCGTATGGCTTTCATCTCTGCACTGCTTCTTATCTGTTTACCGCTTCAAGCTTCGACCTTAGCGCCCGTGCCCGCCGCGCGGGCTACCCTGGAGCAAGCTCTCTTTTCATTACCCCTTGAGCCACAGGACGGGGAGCTTGGCAACGTGCGCCGCCTTGACCGTGAGGGGCGAAGCGCGGACGGAAGGCTGGCACAGTTGAGCGCGGCGGAGCACATCCGGCGCGCGGGCGTTTACATGACCAACCGCGCCTTCGGTGAAGCACGGGAGCACTTTCAGACGCTTATCGAGCGCTATCCCGAAGATGTCAACGTCCCGGCGGCCCTGTACGGCATCGGGCGCTCGTATTCTCAGATGCGCGGTTACGAAGAGTCCCTTCCCTTCTTCGAGCGCGTGGCGCGGGAATACGGACAGACGAAGGAGGGGCGCGAGGGTCTCTACTCGCTGGCCTCTGCCCTGCTACGGATGGGGCGCGCAAGTGAGGCTGCCGCTCGCTACCGCGAGTACGTCGAACAGTATCCTGCGGGCGAGCGCATAGAGTTCGCCTACCTCAATGTGATAGACGGCCTGCGCGAGGCTGGGCGGCCGCTCGAAGCCATTCAGTGGATAGCACGCACCAGAGAGAGATTCGCCGGAACGCCTACGGCAACAAACGCGCTTTTTGCACGCCTTCGTCTGGACGTGGCCGGCGGCGACTGGCCGCACGCTATCCAGACGGCGGACGAATTGCGCCGTGCCGCTTTCACCAGCAAAGTCGCCACCACGCCTGACGAAGTGGCCTACCTCAGGGCGTACAGCCTTGAGCGCGCGGGTCGCAAGGAAGAGGCTGTCAACGCTTACCTGTCGATTCCGGACAGAATTGATCTTTATTACGGAGGGTTGGCGACGGCCAGGCTCAATGCGCTCGCGGATGCTTCCAGGCGCGCCGCCGTGAGCGCGCGCGTGGAGCGCGTTCAGGCCCAGGTTAATTCGACGGCCAGTCTCTACCCTGCCCCTTACCGCGAGGAGATTGTGCGCGAAGCGGGCCGACGCAAGGTTGACCCGCGCCTGGTGCTGGCCATCATGCGGCAGGAGAGCGGATTCAAGCCGCGCGCCAAGTCCCCTGCCGCCGCGCGCGGTCTGCTGCAACTGACGATTGACACGGCGTCCAGGTACGCCTCGCACGTCGGGCTAAACAATCTGCGGGACGAAGACCTTTACCGCCCCGAAACCTCCATCATCCTCGGCTCCGCTTACCTCTCGGAGCTGTCAAGACAGTTCCCTGATTTACCAGAGGCGGTCGCAGCCTCTTACAACGGCGGCGAGGATAACGTCGCGCGCTGGGTCAAACGCGCGAAGCAGCGCGACCCAGGAGTCTTCACCAGCGAGGTCGGCTTCGATGAGACCAAGAACTACGTCTACAAGGTGATGGCCAATTACCGCGCTTACAAGCAGCTCTACACGATTGACCTTCGCCCGCGCTGACTATTTCACACGTTACGGCTCAGGGCTAAAGCCCCTGTCTTCAAAGCCCGTCGAGCGCTCGCGCCGTCTTAGAGCATCCTGCCTGGGGTAGTGGCGCGGGATGATGCCGAGCCGAACCAGCGCGTCGCGGTATTCATAGCGAATCGTCACCTCTGCGACGGAGCGCGACTGCAACTCCAGATTCATCCAGCGCACGTCGTTTCGGACGTTGCGGCCAATGCCGGTCGCTGCGGATTCGTCGTCCGGCCTCGGGTAAGCCTCTGTGCTTCTGGCCGTGCCGGCGCTGTTCTCGCCGCTTCGCGTCGAAGGGGCCTCGGACTTGCGCTTGCTCTCGTTGCGGTCGCGGCCCATCCCATCCTCTTCATAAGGCTCAGGGTAGCGCGGCGGGCGAACAATGACGACGGGGGCGCTCTCTCGGTAGAAGACGGCCGAGATGACGCCCAGGTTCGCTGTCTGGCCCAGTTTCGCGCCGTAGGAATCGCGCTCGGTCGTGAAGTAGAAGCGGCGCGCGCGCGACGAGCTCATCTGCCAGCCGTTGATGGTTATGGACCCGTAAGGCTCTATCACCCACTTGCTGGCCTCCCAGGCGGAGGTGCGCCGCGCGTCAATCGTGTTCAGCCCGTCCACGGAGAGCGCCACGGCGACGCGCACTCCCAGAGGGTTCCTGATGCGCAATTCGTACTCCGCCCCGTCCAGCGCCTCCACGTAATGGCGGCCGCGTGCCCTGTACTCTTCGAGCGGTCGCCCCCCGACCAGGACTTCTACTTCGAAACCTCCCTGCGTCACCGCCGGGGGCTCCAGGGGCGCAGGGACCGCCAGGGCCGCGCCTGCGCTCGCCAAGGTTTCGACGGGCGCGAAAATAAAGGCCCCCGCCAGAGCCAAGCTGACAAGGGCAGCCGCGATGTAAATCATGCTCGCCTTTTTCATTTCTTCTCCTTATTTTGCGAAAAATCACGGGTCGGCTGTCAGGTGAACGCTTTGCGGGCCTTTTTCTTGCGAGGGCGGGCTTTTGCGCCGGCGGGTAGAGGCTTTTCCGCTTTCGCGAGCACGGACGGGCTGTCTCTTCGGGCCGCTCCTGTGGTATAGATTAAAGAGGTCCTGTAGTTCAATCAACCCGCTTTTCAGGTAGGCTCAATCAGACTGTTCTGCGTTTCCGCCCCGCGGGAAAGACGCTCTCGCGGCTCTTTAGGCTAAAGGAATCCTTTTGACGGCTTGGGGGTAAGACCAACGGAATGGCACAGACTTTAGCGACGAAACGCGCGGGCGAAGCGCGGCCCGGTAATTTCTACGACAAGATAGCCAGTCTCTACAACCTGACCTTCAAATTCAACGGCTACGGGCGCTCACTCCATCATTACCTGCGCACTCATCCGATTCCGCTCTCGCGCAACGCCAGAATCCTGGACGCCGGATGCGGAACGGGGCTCCTGACCGTGGCCCTTCTTAAAGCACTGGACCTTCCCGTCAGGATCACTGCCGTGGACCTCTCCGGCTCGTCCATCGTGACGGCGAAGAAGGCCGTCGAAGAGAACGCCGGGCGCGCAGACAAAGTCTGGTTCACGCAGGCCAACGTCCTGGCGCTCCCCTTCGCGGACGACTCTTTCGACTTCATAGTGACGAGCGGCGTGCTGGAATACGTGCCGCTGCGTGAGGGTTTCGGCGAGTTGTCGCGCGTGCTCAAGGCGCGCGGCTACATCCTGCACCTGCCGGTCAGGCCGTCGCCCGTCAGCAAGCTCCTCGAAGTCATGTTCCGCTTCAAGGCACACCACCCGCGCGAGGTCGCCGAGAACACGCGCCGCTACTTCCGCGTCGTCAAGCACTACCGCTTCCCGCCGCTGCACCCCATCGGCTGGTCGAAGACGGCCGTGCTGGCACAGAAAAAATGAGCCTGCGGCGCGCGCTTCATTTAACCGGCACAAGCCTCAAAATCCTGTCATCGTCACTGGCGGCCGAGCCGCGCCCGTCGCGATTCGACGTGGAGAAGTAGATAAAG
>DATEMM010000430.1:0-7178 GCA_035275605.1 Pyrinomonadaceae bacterium | reverse complement strand
CCCCGTCTCTAGAAAAAGCGCGGCGGTCTCGCGCCGGCACAGCTCGCTACACAGAGCGAGAAAGTGCCAGCGAGGGATGCGCGGCCCACCCTGTCCGCGCATCCCGTGAGGGTGGTTAGCGGCGCTTGCCGCTAACTGATTTCTGACGGCTGCCCGTCCCTGATTTCCGCTTCGCACGACGAAGCAGGCTCATCACCACCTCGCCCGAATCGGTCAGGCGAAAAACGAGATGGTCGCCCGGCCTGGCACCCAGCGCGTTGAGCAGCGGGCAAGGAATCCTGCCGCGAGTCAAGCCCGTGTCAGCCGTGACTTTGGATTGATACTCGCTTCTTTCTCTCATTCGCAGTGTCCTTTACCTGTGAGTTTTGGTTTACGCGCGAGCAGGCGCGCGATTGTTTCAGAGATGACGGCGATGTCTTCGGGCTTCTTCAGGAAGGCGTTCGCGCCGACCCGCCGCGCCTCCCTCTCAACGTCACCGCCGGAGAGCACGATGATCGGCACCTGCTGCCTGTGAGTCAATTGCCTGGCCTGGCGTATGATCTCAATCCCGTCCAGGCCCGGCACCTCGTGATTGATAATCAGAACGTCGTAGTGCGCCTCGCTCTGTATAATCTCCAGGGCGGCGTTCCCTTCGCCGAGCGTTTCGACCGTCCAGCCCTCCATCTCCAAGGTCTCCCGGACGGCGTCCGCTACCAGCTTGTTATCCTCCAGGTGCAGAATCCTTAAGGGCCTGATCTCCACCACGTCATCATTGATAAAAATTATGCTGCGCCGGCGCGGCTCAATCGGGGTGCGCACTGATAGCAACTCCTGGTGCCGCGAGTTCAGCCGATTAATCAGACTGGTGTGATGCTTAAAGCCCAGCAGGTGCGCCGCACGCGTCACAGTCCCCCCGGCATCCCTCAAAGCCCGCTCAATAATCCGCGCCTCATACCGGCGCAGCGTTTCTTTCAATGAGAAGTTCTTCCATGTTTGAGGAATGGGAAGGGTACCTAGCAGAAATAGGACCTTACTGGCGCACGCGCTCAACCGCGCATGCGTGCCCATATTCCGTGAATTAGCCAGCAACTCCGCAGCCTGTTGATAAAGCACCCCCAACTCGTCAACCGTCAGATGCTCACCCAAGTCTTCAATGATAGTAAGCGCCGCCAGTCCCGCACCTTCCGTATCGCCAGCACCCTGCGCAACTTCAACGGCGCTTCTGAGGGTCGTCCTCGCCTGCTCATGATTACCTAAGCGGGCGAGCGCAATTCCGTGCGTGGTCAAAGCTTCAGCGTAAAGTGCTTGCTGGTCATCCTCTTTAAGAGTTTGTACCGCAGAGCGTGAGAACTTCTCTGCCTGAGAGATACGACCCTCTTCTAGGAACACCCTTGCGCGCGTGTCGTCTACCTGTGCAATTTGTGCTCTGTCTTTAAGGCTGGTGAATAAGGCTTGCGCTCTATCAAGATGCTCATGCGCTTTGGCGAAGTTGCGAATACTACCAAATAGAAATCCAAGATTATTTTCAACGTAAGCCTGATAACGTGAGTGTTTGGCCTGCTCGAAATGATAACTGGCAGCCGCGTAGGCTATCAGAGCACGATCTGTGTAATCGACTCGGTGTTCAGCTTTACCAAGGTCTTTTAGAATCGTGCCGTACTCGTTATAAAATCTTCCCTTAAGTGTGTGATTGCTGCTGGCCTCAAACAAAGGCGCAGCTTCTACCAGAATGTGCAGCGCGTCATTCAATCGGTTACTTACCTTTTCAACTGTTGCGAGGCGCGATAGAGTAACAGCTTTGAGGTCCCCAGATTCACTTGGTATACGGCTCAATGCCTCTTTTAATAGGTCGCGTGCTTCATTGAAAGCTCCCACACGCCAATAGCAATGGCCGAGTTCCATCTGTACCTCTGCGGTTTTCAGCGTGTCCTGTAGACTCTCGAAGATTGTGAGGCTTTCGGTAATTAGATCCTTTGCCGTTTCTAATGAACCCTCGATCTGCTTAATGCAGCCGATCCAGCCAGTCAGAACACCGGCTCGCAAAAGCAATTCTGCTGCCGTCGCCGAGTCCAACTCCTCTAAAATAGGACGATAACCGACCCCCCGCCATCGTTCTCCCATCGCCTCACGTGCCGCTTCGTAGTTCCCGACCTCCTCCAACTGCTTTGCGAGTTGACAACGGAGCCGCGCCCGCTCGTTCGGCGTGAGTAATGGATCAGCTATACGGTGAAGAAGCTGATGGGCTGAATTCATTGTGAGGTTTACCTTTCCATAGTGTTGATAAAAAACTGTCAGCCGCAGATAAGGCGTGTTCCTACTTGCCAAAGTGTTAAGATGCACCCTCGGAACACATCTTGGGCGGTCTGGTCATAACTGCAATTCCTCACCGTCCAGCTTAGTCGGTAAAAGCAAAACAACTTTGCTAAGAGCAAGAAAAACCTCAAGGAGAACAAATGAAAACCTTACAACGACTCTGCGCCGCGTCCGTGTTAACTCTGGCCCTCGCGCTCTCCGCATTTGCCGGCAACATGTCAACTACCGTTGTGTCACCGCCACCGCCCGAGTCACAGGCAACGACACAAGGAGATATATCAACTTCGGTTACAGGCACTATTTCAACCGGCATCACGGGTACCATGACAACTGGTATCACAGGCCAGATTGAAACTGGCTTCGCAGACCCGATGACGGAGACCTTTCTAAACCTGTTGCAAAACCTGCTGGCGCTGTTCTAAGCCGCTGGCAGGGTTAATTCCGCTTTCAATAAGCCGCTGTGAGTTTTTGTCACGGGCGGCTGGGTCGTAGTGTGTCTTGACTAGCGCCGGATGGTCGAGTGAGAGAAAGGCCGCTCGACGAGGAGGCGCTTCGCGTTACAGTGCGAGAGATTACCGCCGTGTTGATGGGTAAAGCAATAGAATATATTGCAATAATTTATGCCGGTTCTGCCGATTTATTGAGTTTATTTGCCTCTGTGATTTTTTGGACATTGCGGGGGCGGCTAAACGCCTCCTCTTTGAAGTCACAAGACGTGCTTTGACAGGGAATTAAGAGGCGGCGGCCTATCCTTTACGAGCCTCCTTAGCCCGCATCTACCTTCCCCTCGTGTACAACACCTCAAGAATTCCTCAAGTCCCATTTATTAGACTCTTTGGCAGTTCAGGCGCAAAGTGACCCTGCGGCCTGATCTCTCAAAACGAAGAGAGCTCTTTTCATTGACGAAGATGATCCTGATGCTCGCCTCGATAGTCTGTGGTTCCTATAGGACTAAGAGACTGACGGATAAGGAACTTAACGGACAAATCGTGCTCGCGCGGCCGGGGGCCAGCCCCGAAGTGGCCCGGTCGCATGGAGGAGTGGCGATGCAGGCGAAGGAGATAAAGGAGTGCGCCGTTTACGCGCTTCCCGATGGTCGTGAGGTCATCGCGCACCGTAATGGCGACAACTCGTGCTTTTTCAGGTTTTATGACCCGTTGGCCTGGAAATACGAGGGGCCGCCCATGTACGAGACGGACGAGCGGGGCATCATCACCTCGCTCGGCCGCCCGACCCCCTGGCGTGTAGAGGATTTGAAGGAAGTGGGGCAGACCGCCCCGCAACGTCATTAACAGGCGCACCGGCGGCCTTCACTACTAAACACCAGGACGCCAGTGGCTTCTACATACAGGCTTTACAGTATGAGATGTGATCCCGTGCCGTTGGCGAAAATTGTTGCCCCAGGCAATTCCTCATCCGAATCGTCCGAACTACGGTCTCCAGGGAGACAAAGAAGAATCATGCAGATTATCCTCGATAAAATCACGACCCCCGACGAGCAGCCACGCCTGTCACGCCCGCGCCTGCTCAATCTGCTTCACGGCAGCCTCAGTAACTGCACCTCGACCATCGTCAACGGCCGCGCGGGCTCCGGCAAGACCATACTCGCCGCGGACTTCGCGCGCCGCTGCGGGCGTCGCGTCAGTTGGTACAAGGTCGATGCGGCGGACGTAGACCTCTCCGTCTTCTTCAAATACCTGGTCGAGAGTGTCAGGCAGTGGCGGCCTTCCTTCGGGCAGGAAGCCCTGTTGACGATGGTCGAGACGGCGACCCTCGACGACATCCCTATGCTGGCGGAGGCTTTCGTCTACGAATTGCTGGAGCAAAAGGGCGAGCCGCTCCTGATTGTCGTGGACGATTTGCACCTGGTGTACGACGCGGAGTGGGTCGTGCCTTTCTTCCGCCGCCTGCTCCCGCTCCTGCCGGCAGAAGCGCACATGCTGATTACTGGCCGCAGTCTTCCGCCAGCCCCTTTGTGGCGCATGCGCTCCAAGCAGACGCTCTGCGTGATCGAAGAGCCGACGCTCTCGTTCACCCTGCTTGAGGCAAAGCGCCTTTTCGCGAGCTATGGATTGACGGAGGCGCAGGCCAGCGCGGCGCTCAAGCAGACGCGCGGGCGCGCTTCCACGCTCGACGCGATTGCCAGAGTCTTCAGCGAGGCCGAAAACGCAATCGCCACCGAACAACTGGTCACGATAAGCCGGAAACTTGGGAAACGCTCCATCCGGCACCGCCACGGTTACGCCCTTTAAGCTCTGTGTGAGGTTGCATGACCCCGATGCAATCGGAAAATTGGACGGCCTCGCAACCGCCTTCCGCCCCCTTCTTAGCGGCAGGCGTCTGGCGCGTGCTTGAGCAATCTCGTGGATTGTCGGCGTTTCGCTGTGATAAGCTCACGACATACGCCACCAGACACGCGAGGCACAGGTTGATGGAACAAGGGCCGCTTTCCGGTACGCCACAGCCCGCCGCAGCCCCGCCTGCGAAGGGGCCGCTGGCACAAACCACTTTCTTTCTACGCACGAAGCTGCTGCCGCCGCGGCCAGCCCCGGCCCTGCTCTCTCGCCCGCGTCTGACCGAGCGCCTGCTCGCGAACCTACAGCACCCTGTCACGCTCGTCACGGCCAACGCAGGCTCTGGCAAGACCACGCTCGTCGCCGACTTCGTCCGCTCGCACGCGCGCCAGTTCGTCTGGTATCAACTCGACCACACGGACGCAGACCCTTTCGTCTTCCTGGGCTACCTGACGCACGGCATCAAGCAAACGGTTCCCGGCTTTGGCGACGTGATGCTCTCCTATTTGCAGCAGTCCGCGAACGAATTGGCGAGACAACCCGCGCGCGCCGTAGACGTGCTGCTCAACGAGGTCCTCGAATCTGTCGAGCAGCAGCTCATCCTGGTCCTGGACGATTATCACCACCTGGGCTCGGAGACGGCCGTGCATGCCGTCGTTGACCGGCTGCTCGCCTACCTGCCGGACGTCCTGCACGTCATCATCATCTCGCGCGATTTGCCGCCGCTCTCTCTAGCACGCCTGCGCTCCCAAGCCTCGCTGACCGTCATTGATAGAAACGAGCTGCTGTTTACGGACGAGGAGACGCAGGAGCTTTTCCGCAAGGTCTTCGATTTGGAGCTAACGCCCGAGCAGTTGTCCGAGTACCGCGAGCGCACGCACGGCTGGATCACTGCGCTGCAACTGGTCAGGCAGGTGGCACAGCGCCAGGCCCTGGCCGAAGGCGCGCGCGAGGGAGACGCGCCGGACCTCGTAGAAATCCTGCGCCAGTCCGAGCGAGACATCTTCGACTACTTTGCCGAAGAGGTCTTCGCCGACGAACCCGACGACGTGCAGCAGCTTCTGCTACGCATCTCGCTCCTCGACCGGGTCGAGACAGGCATCTGCACGCAGGTCTACCCGGAGGCGAACTGCCGCGGGCTCCTTCCAGCGCTCGTGCGCCGCAACGTCTTCATCACGGTGGCTTCGGACGAGCGCGGCGAAGAGTACCGCCTGCACCCGCTCTTCAGGGATTTTTTGCGCCGCCGCCTGCGCTCCGAGCTGGGGCGCACGGGCCTGGCCGCGGAGCACACACGTTACGCGGACTATTTTCTGGAGCGCGGCGCGTGGGAGCAGGCCATGAGCCACCTCCTCGAAGCAGAAGATTTCGAGCGGGCCGCCAGAGTCATCGCCGAGCACGGAAGCGAGTGGATCGCCTCCGGCGCACTCTCCTCTCTGGTCTCGTCCGCGGAAGCTCTCCCGCCCGCGGTGCTCGAAGCACATCCGCGCGCGCTGGCGCACCGCGCTGAAGTGGCCAGAGTCCGCGGCGAGTATGACGCGGCCCAGGCCCATTTCCGCCGCGCGGCCACGCTGCTGCACGAGCAGGCGGACGCTGAAGGCGAAGCCGAGGCGCTGCATTCGCTCGCGACCATCGCGCGCCGGCGCGGCGACTGCGCCCTGGCCTTCACCTATCTAGATCGCGCCGTCGAGTTGACGGACGAGCACTCGACTGTGCGCATCAAGTGCGGCAACACGCGCGGCCTGTGCCTGACGGCGACGGGCGAGTGGACGGCCGCGGAGCGCGAGTTTCGTGAAGCCTTGCAGTTTGCCGAAGAGCGCAACGACGAACACTACGCGCGGCTGATCGCGCACAACCTGGGGTTGCCGGCCCTCCTGCGCGGCGATTTCGGAGAGGCCCTGCGCTGGCTGCGCCGCATGCTGCGCGACGGGCGTAACCTGCCGCTGATGCCGCAGGAGGCGACCGCCCACCTCAACATGGCCCGCTGCTATCTATACCGCGGGGACATCGAATCTTGCGAGCGCCACCTGGAGGGCGCGCTCGAATGCTGCCAGCTCTTCAACCTCGTCGCCGCGCGGGCCGAGACCTTCGAGACTTACGGCAATCTCTACCGCGAGCGCAACGACCCTGCGCGCGCCGCCGAATTTTACGAGCGCGCCGCCCGCGCCTACGACGAGGCAGGGATTGACCTGGTGCGCTGCGAGCTGCTGGACGAGCAGGCTGTGCTCAACCTCCAACTCGGGAATTTGGCGGCGGCGCACAGCCAGCTCGACCGCTTGGTCGAAGCGCGCACGGCCGCGCATCGCGAGATGGAGACGCACACCGCCATGCTCTCGCGCGGGCGCGTCCTGCTGGCACAAAACGACCACGAGGCGGCGCGCAAGGACCTTGAGCCCGCGCTGGCCTACTTTCATGAGCACGGGCTCTACTACTATGAGGCGCAGGCTTCAATCGCGCTCGCCGCGTGCGATTTCAACGAAGGGCGCGAGGGCGAGATGCTCGAACACCTGCGGCGCACACTCGATTTGGCAGCGCGCTACGACTATGAGTACTGGCTCCAGCGCGAGGTCTTGAATAACCCGCGGCTCTTTAGCC
>DATEMM010000429.1:0-6568 GCA_035275605.1 Pyrinomonadaceae bacterium | reverse complement strand
TGCCGCAGACTCCACGCCGCGGTCTTCGCTAATGACCTCTGCGTCAACGAACTCCTGCGCCTGCGGTTCGGTCTCAGCCGTTTGCTCTTCGTAACTGGCGCGCGCCGAAGCGTCCGCGCTTTCCGCGCCGGAGGGAGCTGTGGCAGCAGGGGCAGCTTCAAACGGCGGAGCGTAGGTCGAAGCCGAAGACCGCGCGCCCGATTGGGCTCTAGGCGCAGGGTCTTCGTCCAGCAAATCAAGGAAGAAGTCGTCGGCTTCGGTCATCGCCTCTGTCGGCCCTACGTCGCCCAGGTCCAGCAGCGCATCTTCCGAGGAAGCGATATTGCTTGCGCGCGTGCCGGCTGGCGCTTGCCCCCCGGCGGCGACGCCTGACGGCTCGCCCGTGTGCACAGGGGCGTATGACGGGGCGGCGGCTTCCCGTTGCCTGGCCGTTTCCTCGCCCTCGACTGCGGCCGCGATGCCGGCTTCCCTCAAATCTGCCGCGGAGTATTGCTTAGTCGGACGCGCGTGCTCTGCCAGGCGATCCGTCTGGCCGCGGTTCTCGTAATCGTCACCCGGCAGGGTCTCAATCATCTGGTCATCCATACTCAAATCTGCGAATGCTCCGGGCTTCCCGCCGCGCTCAGTCTCTCCACTCCCGGCTTCCGGCAGCGGGGCCGTGTCGGCGGTCGCGCGTTCGAGAAAGCCAGAATCCGGTCGGTTCTCCTTTTCGGCCTCCGGCGGCGGGGCGAGCCTGCGCGTGGTCGCCTCGTCGGAGCCGCCCCCCCCGCTGAGGAGGTTGCCCACTTTGCTGATGAGCGTGCGTATTGATTGAAAAGGTTTCGTCAAGTAATCATCCGCGCCGACTCTGCGCGCCTCCGCTTCGTCAAACGGCTCGAAGGAGCCGACCAGAAGCATAACAGGGATGTGGCGGAACCGTTCTGTGCGCTTGATGTGCTCGCAGACCTGGTAGCCATTGAGGCCGGGCATGAAGACGTCCGCGAGCACGATGTCCGGGACAATCTCGTCGAGCTTTTCAAGCGCCTGCTGGCCGTCGCCCACCGTCACAACTCTCAGGCCCTCGTCCGAGAAAGTCAGATCAACCACCTTTTGAATTGTGGCGGAATCGTCTGCGAGCAACAGCGTGCGTCCCGTTACCAAAGCCAGACTCCTTCGTTTGAGGTGAGCGCCATCAGCGGGACTTGCTCTTCAATCAATGGCGCGGGGCATGTGGCGTGGGCCGCCGGGCGGTCTCTTCGACCGCCAACAGCCACTCTTTGAACCTAACACCACGGCGCAAGGAGCGTCAAGAAAAAAGGGATGAGGGATGAGGGCGGAGGGATGAAAGTGATTGAATGAACCGCTCAATGAATCTGTAATTCAACAGGCTTTTATTCATCCCTCATCCCTCCGCCCTCATCCCTCCTGATAACGTCGTCGGGCGTGTTCTCTTTGCCGTCGGCCCCGGCCGAGCGCAGCGTGTAGGAGGTGCGCGTGCCTTCGTAGAGATAAGGATTGTGCCAGGGGTCCACGCGGATCACGCGCGCCAGGTAGCGCGGGTTGAGGTGGTCAACGAGACCTCTTTCGTCCGTGGCGACGACGTAAAAACCGCGCTCGCGGCGGAAGGCTTCGAGCGCCGTGGCCAGCGTCTCTAACTCCGCGCGCGCCCGCCCGGCCTTTTCCGAGTTGACGGCGCTCAACAAAGTTTCGATGTCCTCCCAGCGATTGTCGCCGGTACGAATTTCGGCGACGCGCCACTTGCCGTCCCCGCTCTTGACGAAGCGAAACGCCGTCTCGACCTGCGCCACGACCAGGGCGGACGTGCCCATGGGCGAAACCTCGCGCACGCGCACGGCGTTCGACGGCAGCTTGATGCCCGCCATGTTGGCGATTAACTTGCGCGCCTCGCTCGGGCTCAAGTCCCCGGCCGCCTGCCCGTACCCGAGCGCCAGCAGCAGGCAAAGAGCCGTCAGACCGAAGACAGACGTCACGCGTTGCATTCGTTTAGTCATGGCTAGACCTCTGGTTTAGTGTTAGAGCTTGCGAAGCGAGCCCGCTTTAAAAGCCGCCCTTGGCGATCAGCATCCGCAGCATGATTTGCAGTTGAGCGGTGGTGAAGGGCTTCGGAAGAAAGACGACCGCGCCGGCCGAGAAACTGTCGGAAGAGAGCTTCGGATTCTGCTCGGCTGTCATCATCATGACGGGAATCTTCATCAGCCGCTTCTCCGTCTTCATGTAGCGGACAAGCTCCGGCCCCTGTATGTTCGGCATGACCACGTCGAAGATGCCGGCGACGAAGTCCGAATCGGATTGCAGGATTTTGTAGGCCTCGCGCCCGTCGCGCGCCGGGACGACCGTGAAACCTTCCTTCTCGACGATGGCAGTCACCAGACGCAGGATGGCCGGGTCATCGTCGGCGACGAGGATGCGACGTGAGGTCTGAGGATTTTCTGTGGGAGTCTTCACCTTTTACTCCTTAGCGTTTCAAGCCTCGACGGCTCTGCTTGATTCATCTGCCAGCGACGACAACTCCGCGGCCAGCGTGATCGCCGCCACCATGCTCGAATGTTCCGCGAGCCCCTTGCCCGCGATGTCAAAAGCCGTGCCGTGATCCACTGAGGTGCGGATGAACGGCAGACCCAGTGTGACGTTGACCGCCTCGCCGAACGAGAGACATTTGACGGGGATCATCGCCTGATCATGATAGCACGCCACGACCGCGTCGAACTCGCCGCGCGAGGCACGAAGGAAGACCGTATCGGCCGAGAAAGGCCCGCGCACGTCCATGCCGTCGCGCCCCTGGCACGATTCGACCGCCGGGACTATCTCCGAAGCCTCCTCGACGCCGAAGAGGCCGCCTTCCGCGCCATGCGGGTTGAGCGCCGCGACAGCGATGCGCGGGCGCTCGATCCCCCAGCGCTTCAATTCGCGGTGTGCCAGGTTGACGATGCGGACGATACGGTCGCGCTCGACCAGCCGGATGGCTTCGGCGAGCGGGACGTGCGTGGAGAGCAACACGATGCGCAGGTTCGAGGCGACGAAGGCCATGGCGTACTCTTCGGTGCCGGTCAAATGTGCCAGGAACTCCGTGTGGCCGGGGAAGCTGTAGCCGCCCAGGAAGAGCGCGCGCTTATTGATCGGCGCGGTCGCAATCGCGTCCACGTCCCCCGCGGCGCAGAGCTGAACTGCCGCCTCTATGTAACCGGCGGCGGCCTTGCCGGCCGTCCCGGACTCTATGCCCGGCTCGACGTGGCCGCTGATGTTGTCCAGATGGAAGATGACTGGGTCGCTGATCTGTTCGGGCAGCCGCTCGTCAAAGCGCACGATGTCGTAGCCGCATTGCAGATCGAGCGTGCGCGCGGTGTGTGCGAGGAGCTGCGCGTCGCCGATGATGACGGGGACGCAGACGCGCCGGACCTCATCCTCGGCGACCGCCTTGAGGACGACCTCCGGCCCGATTCCCGCGGGGTCGCCCATCGTAATGCCAATGCGAGGCAGTTTGGATTTCTGGCGCGGCCCGGCGGCGTGTGATGAATTGTGCAACGTCTCTGTCATAGCCGGACGCGACGTGTGAGGTGGGCGCCGAGGTATCAGACAAAGCGGGCGGCCTGGAATTGACCTCGTCGAAGCCGCGCGCTCATTCGCCCTCGCGCTCGTCGGCCTTGTACATGTACTTGATGTTGTGTTTGAGCAGGAGCAGATTCGGCGCGGACTTGCGATTGACCTTGAGCGCGCCCTTGTCGTACCACTCGATGGTTCCCTCTATCTCCTCGCCGCCTAAGAGGACAATCACCATCGGCGTGTGCGCGTCTATCTGCTTCTTGTAGTAGAAAATTTCCGCGTTGGTCTCCATCGGAGGCGGAACGCGCTTGCGCACCTGCACGGAGGACGAGCTCGACTGCTGCGCCGGGCGCTGCGGGGCGTGCGCGCCGTCGCTTTGCCGGGGCGCGCCGCCGTTATTAACGCGCTCTCTTGGCTGCTGCGGCTGTTGCGGCTGCTGCGGCTGGGGCACGTCGCGCCCTTTCCCTTTGACTTCTGCCATTGTTGTTCTTATGAGTCTACGGTTCACTGTGAATTTCTCGACCTCCAACGTTTAAGGAGAAAATGACTTGAGATTGAGGCACGCCGCGCACCCGAGTGCCGGGGAGCGCGTCTGGACGGCGCGACCAATCAAATACAACTCTCACAGGCTGCGGCCATGTCAGAGGAGAGCTGCAAATTTACCCGAATAGAATTTCCTTCAAGGAATTGCCGACATACTACACTAAAGAGGGCAAAAGGTAAAAGGCAAAAGGTAAAAGTCAAGACGCCACACCAGACGCTCTCACCTTTACCTTTTGCCTTTTTACTTCTGCCTTCTTCAGTCCGCTTTCTTGCGGATGAAGGTCGGGACGTCCAGATCGTCCGGGCGAGTCGGATTCACGGTCGGGCGCTGCAAGTCGTCGCCGGGCGTGCGCGTGTAGCGTGGCGGCGTCGAAGGCGCGCCGGCGCTCGCCGCGTTCGTGCCCGTGTCCACCATCTCCTTGTCAAAGCCTGTGGCGATGACAGTAATCTTCATCTCGTCGCGCATCGTCTCGTCAATCACCGCGCCGAAGATGATGTTCGCGTCGTCATCCGCCGCCTCGCGAATAATCGAAGAGGCTTCGTTCACTTCGTAGAGCGTCAGGTCCGGGCCGCCGGTGATGTTGATGAGCACACCCTTCGCGCCTTCGATGGTCGCCTCTTCCAGGAGCGGGGAAGAAATCGCCTGCTGCGTGGCCTCCATCGCACGGTGCTCACCACTTGCGCGGCCTGCGCCCATCAGGGCCAGTCCCATCCCGGCCATGATCGCCTTGACGTCGGCGAAGTCCAGGTTGATGAGTCCGGGCACCGTAATCAAATCCGAGATGCCCTGCACGGCCTGGCGCAGCACGTCGTCAGCCACCTTGAAGGAATCCGCCAGCGACACCCCGCGCTCAACCGTGTGGAGCAGTCTCTCGTTTGGAATCGTGATGACCGTATCGACGCACTCGCGCAGCTCTCTCAAACCCTGGTCGGCCTGCTGCATACGGCGGCGGCCCTCGAAATGGAAGGGCTTGGTCACGACCGCCACCGTCAGGGCGTTTAGCTCGGTCGCCAGGGAAGCGATGATGGGCGCAGCGCCTGTGCCCGTGCCGCCACCCAGACCCGTGGTCACAAAGACCATGTCCGCGCCTTCAAGGACTTCGATAATCTTCTCCGTGTCTTCGAGCGCCGCGTCGCGCCCGATGACGGGGTTCGCTCCAGCGCCCAGTCCCTTGGTCAGGCGGCCACCCAACTGAATCTTGATGGGCGCGCGCGAGCGCTTCAACGCCTGCAAGTCCGTGTTGGCGACAAGGAACTCGATGCCCTCTATGCCGGCCTCGATCATGCGGTTGACGGCATTGCCGCCGCCGCCGCCGACGCCGATTACTTTAATGCGAGCCCCGGTGATGGGCGGATCATCGTCAATGAAAATATTAATGCCGTTGCCCGGTTGGCGGTCCGGTGTCATCATTCGTATTCCTCTCTCGGCAAGCCCTAAGTGAGGCTCCCGATGCACGGTCGTGCGGTTATATTGGGCTATGCGCGCCGGGGGCAACTAAATATTGCGGACTACATCTTGTGCCGGCTGGCGCGGCAGCATACAACAACTTGTCAGAAAATGCCACTAAAACGATTGCGAAATTTCGAGACGAAATGGGTCAGTCTGCCGGTTGAGCCGCGGCGACCCGCGCCGACTCTCGCGTCGGCCGTTTGGGCGCGCTGCGTCACCAGAGACAAACCCGCGGCGGCCGCCCAAATAGGGCTCTGAATGTCCTCGATCAATCCGCCGAAGCGGTCCCTCTCGGGATAGCCGATGCGGACCGGCGCGTCGAAAACCTGCTCGGCGATCTCGCTCATCCCGCTCAGGAGCGCGCCCCCGCCTGTGAGCACCACGCCGCTCGACAACTGGCGCTCCCAGCCGGACTCCCTGATCTCGTCCGCGACCTGCATCAAGACCTCTTCGGCGCGCGGCTGCAAAATATCGCAGAGGATTTGCCGCGAGAGTTGACGCGGTGCACGCCCGCCCACCGAGGGAACTTCGACCAGCTCGCCGCGCTCCATCTCGTTCAAAGAGGCGCTCGACGCACATCCAACCGTGCGCTTGATCTTCTCGGCCTCGGGGATGGGGGTACGCAGGCCAAAGGCTATGTCGTTCGTAAAGTGCGAGCCGCCGAGCGCGAAGACGGCCGTGTGCTGGACGGCCCCGCGCTGGTAGATGACCAGCCCTGTCGTCTCAGCGCCGATGTCCACGAGCGCCGAGCCGAACTCCTTGTCATCTTCCGTCAAAGAGGCTTCGGCCGCCGCCAGTTGTTCGAGCACCATGTCCGCGACGACCAGGCCCGAGCGGTTGACTGCGTTAATGGCGTTCTGCCTGGCCGTCACTGGGCTCGTCACGATGTGAACCTTGACGGCGAGGCGCGCGCCGATCATGCCGACGGGGTCGTTAATGCCGTCCTGGTCGTCAACTATGAACTCCTGCGGCAGGCGGTCAACGATCTCGCGCCCGGCTGGAAGCTGTATCGCGCAGGCCGAATCAATGGCGCGG